>JBJOOI010000285.1:0-3243 GCA_046051375.1 Bacteroidota bacterium
GTTGGTTTTGATTTTATCATATCCTGCGATGGTAATGTTGACATTTCTCACCGCACCATAATAACCTCCCCAAGCCCCACTCAATGCACCGTCATCAGCAAGGAAGCTACTCCCCCACCTGTGTGGATTTCCGTTCCTGTTACCAAAATCCAACGTGGCATTCAACTGGTCAGCCTGCACATCTTGTGAAATATTGTAGGAACCATATACCCTTCCCCTCAAGTCAGCATACAATCCGTTGTTCCAGGTTGTAGCATCCTTGATGGTTTGGAAGGATTGGGATAATTCAATACTGTTATATGGATAAAGATCAAGCCTTTTTTCGCAGGATGCCAATGTGAGGATCGAGACAAAAGCGATCAGGTTTTTATTAAATATTTTTTTCATTTTCGTTTGATTTAACTGGTGATGTAAAGTTTAGAATTGCAGGTTTAAACCAACAGAAACTTGACTTGTGTTTGGATTGGCACCCAGAGAAACGTTGGTATCAACCTCAGGATCAGGACCAGAATAATTGGTAAGTGTCCATATGTTGCGCATGGTTACATAGAACTTGGCAGCAGTAAGCATTTTCGTTTTGCTCAACATGGAATTTGAAAAATCATAGGCAAATGTCAATGCTTTCAAACGAATGAAAGAAGCATCCTCAATCAGCCTTGAGTCAAATTGTGTGAACTGAACACCATAACGTGGAAAAACTGTATTATCACCTGGTTTTTTCCAGTAATTGAGCACATTTGTTGATTGATTGAAGCCAGGGAATTGGCCAGGGTTTTCAAAGAAGAACTTATCATTGTTGATCATGTACTTTCCTTCAGAGAAAGTGAAATCAGCAGCAACAGAGAACTGGTGCAAACGTCCGCTGAAACCAAAACCGCCATTAAACGGTGCAAAACGCTGAACTCCTGTGTTCTGCTGTAACCCTGTACTGTTGAATACATTGGTTGTGGCAGACTTGGTGGTCTCAACAATTTTTGCAGGATCTGTATTAGGAGTATACCAGGTTGCATCTCCATTGGTCGGATTCACGCCAGCCCAAATGGGATAGAAGTATGAAACAGGTTGACCAATTGCCCAGCAAACACCGGTATTGGGAATGATCCAGAATTGTTTTCCCTGGAACAATTCAGTTACTTCCTGTTGCACATAACCAAGATTGGCGTACACATTCAAATTTGACGATCTCTTTTTGATGAAATCATAATTGATGTTGGCATTGAAACCTGTATTCCTTAGACTTCCCACATTTGATGTGATGGAGGAGAAACCTGTTGTTGTAGGATATGGAACACTGATCAGCATGTTAGAAGTAACGCGTTCAAAATACTCTACATCCAGGTTCAAGCGGTTGAAAACAGTTGCCTGGAATCCAAGATTGAGCTGTTGTTGTGTTTCCCAGGAAAGTTCTGGATTACCAGCCGAGCCAATGCCCCATCCTGGCGTTGAATTGTAAAGGCTTGTTCCAACAGTTGCAAGCGATTGATAGTTTCCAATAGAAGAGTTACCACTGGTACCAATGCTCCCTTTAACGGTAAGATCATTCAACCATTTAACACCTTGAAGGAAATTCTCATTTTTAGCTCTCCACATTGTACCAACTGAGTAGAAGGTCGCACCCCTCAAATTTCTACCAAACCTGGATGACTGGTCATTGCGCACAGATAAATCGAGGAAATATTTGGAGTCGAAGTTGTAGTTCATTCGGCCAAAATACGAGGCAAATGCATATTCACTTCTACCAGAACCTGCAGTAAAGTTGGTAGGACCAGCAGAAATCAGGGTCAGACGATCATCGGTTTGGCCGGTAGAGCTACCACTGAATGAAGTGGAATTATTATAAATGAACTCTTGTCCAGCCAGGAAAGTGAAACTGTTGCGGTCACGGAGCTTAAACCCGTATTCTGCAGTATTGGTGATTGTTTTGGTTGTGCTCCTTGAAAAGCTCTCAGAAGCATTACCATTGTTGAGGGAGCCCAAAAATGAAGGCAATTGCTTGCTTGATGTTATGAAATCAGAAAATTCCATTCCAGCCTGAGATTTCAACGTAAATCCTTTGAAAGGATTCAACTGAACATAACCGCTTGGGTTAAATTGTACGTTGGTACCTACACTCTGGATATTGTCAGCCAAATAATCGGGGTTATAAAAATTACCACCAGGTATGATATTGGGGTATTTCACGCCATTTGCGTCATATGCAGAATAAAAAGGCTGGCGCAACAATGAAAGACCCCTGTTGGTAGAATTTGAACCATAAGGATTTGTCTGGCGCTCATCATAACCACCAAAGAGATTCATCCCCATCTTAAACCAATTGTTTACAGATGTATTCAGGTTTGCGCGCATGGTATAACGTTCAAAATCAGAACGATACGTAAGTCCTTCCTGCTTGAATGCACTTCCTGAAACATAGTATGTGGTTTTTCCGCCACCACCTGAGATGTTCAAATCAACCTGATGCATTGGGATATTGTCCTTGTAGTATTGCTTGTACCATTTGGTATCAGCATTGTATGTTGCCAACAAGGAAGCTACCTGGGCTGGAGTCTGGTAACGTGTGTCAATCCAGAAATCAGTCAACTGCTTGGTATTCATGAAGCTATTGAAAAGGTCCAATGTAGGTTTAACAAGGCTTGAAACACCGTACTGGGTTTGAAGTGTAATTTTTGAGCTGTTTACCTTACCTTTTTTGGAGGTGATGAAGATAACGCCATTGGCTGCCCTTGAACCGTAAATAGATGTAGAAGATGCATCTTTCAATACAGTCACAGATTCAAAATCTTCCGGATTCAAGCTTACAATTGTACCACCATCAATCGGAACTCCATCCATAACGTACAAAGGAGTTGAACTTGCTCCCAAAGATCCTACACCATTCAGGCGGATGGAAGGGGATGCAGATGGCTCACCTGAATTGTTGAATACCTGCAAACCGGGTACTTTACCCTGCAATGCATCAAACATGTTGGCTGTTGGCTTGTTTTGTAGTTTTTCTGCACTTACAGTCACCAGGGAACCAGTCACTTCAGACTTCTTTTTTGCAGCACCATACCCCACAATAACAACTTCCCCTAATGCATCAGCTCCTGATGCAACAAGAGAGGCATTGGCTGTGTTGTTTGCAGCAATCATAACATCTTTCTGAACATAGTTCAATGAAGAAATTGTCAAAGACTTTACTGCAGTGGCAACAGTGAGCTTAAAACTTCCGTCAGCAGCTGTTGTAGTACCACCCTTAGAGGA
>JBJOOI010000286.1:0-3242 GCA_046051375.1 Bacteroidota bacterium
GGTTCTTTCATGTACTACTTCAAGGGCAAACCATTTTTGATTGATGCAGGAGTAGGCACCTATACAAAATTTACATTCAGCAGCCAGCGCTACACGATCTGGACCATGCAAAGTGATTACCATAACCTGCCCAAGGTCAATGGCTATTCCCAACCCAATGGGGCACAATTCAAATCCCGCAATGCCAGTTTTGATCCGGCCAGCATGGCATTCAATTTGGATATTGCCAATGCTTACCCCGCAGATGCAAACATCAAAAGTTGGTGGCTGCGTTATGCACTGGCAGGCGATGGCAGCCTGGCTTTGACGGAGCAGTTTGATATCAACAACCCAGCCACACCCAATGAAATCAACTTTCTTTCAGCCATTGCTGCGGACAGCATTGCACCCGGAGTGCTGCTCCTGAAAAATGGTGATGCTGCTGTAAAAATGGTTTTTGATCCCAAGGCTTTTACTTTTATTCAGCAGCCTGTTGATATCAACGACATGAGGCTGACAAGGGTCTGGGGAAAGTCATTGTACCGCATCAGCTTAAGGGCAAAATCCTTGCAGGGCAAAGGCTCATATACTTTCAAATTTATTCCACAATAATGTTTTCATTTTAAACATCAATCATGCAGTCAAAATCATTCCTTGCCATCACCTTCATGCTCACGTCAATTGTAGGATTTTCCCAGTCGGAAAAACTGTCAATGGATGCATTGATCAAAAAGAATCTTGCATTGGCCAAAGAGCAATATACATTGCTGGAATCTAATCTTCCTGCTGATCGGATGCCCAAGTCCTATAACATGATGACTGAAAAATTAGAAACCAGTGACACGAAATGGTGGTGCAGTGGATTTTATCCCGGCACACTCTGGTATATCCATGAGTATACCAAGGATGCCGGCATCAAAAAAGCTGCAGAGGCCAGACTGGCCATCCTTGAAAAGGAAAAACATTTCAAGGGCAACCATGACCTCGGATTCATGATGTATTGTTCTTTTGGTAACGCCTACAGAATCACCAGAAATCCATCGTACAAAACAACGATTGATACTGCGGCCATGTCTCTTGCAACCCGCTACAGGCCCTCCATTCAATCCATACAGTCATGGGATTCCAGCAAGAATTTTCGCTGCGCTGTGATTGTTGACAACATGATGAACCTTGAGTTACTGACCTGGGTAAGCAACAATGGCGGTGATCCAAAATTCAGGGAGATTGCCACAACCCACGCCAATACTACCATTCAGCGCCATTTCCGTCCGGACAATGCAGCATACCATGTGCTGGACTACAGCCTTGCCGAGAAAAAGCTGCTCAGGAAAACCACTTGGCAGGGTGCGCATGATACTTCTGCCTGGGCACGCGGACAGGCCTGGGCCTTGTATGGTTATACGATGATGTACCGAATGACAAAGGATATCAACTATCTTGACCAGGCCAATAAAATTGCAGCCTTTGTCCTGAACCATAAAAATCTTCCGGCAGATAAAATTCCATATTGGGATTTTGATGCTCCCCAAATTCCCAATGCCCTGCGGGATGCATCTGCTGCGGCCATCATGGCTTCTGCCCTGATTGAATTGGCTGAATATTCAAAAGCGGATCTCAGCAAAAAATATGTATCGGTTGCTGAAACCATGATCAGGACCTTGTCTACTGACCAATACCTGGCCAAAAAAGGAACCAATGGTGGATTTTTGCTCAAACACAGTGTGGGTGCATTTCCCCTGAATGGTGAGATTGATGTGGCATTGACCTATGCCGATTATTATTTTGTTGAAGCGATGGGCCGCTACATGAAACTCAAATCAAAAGGCTAAGAGATTCAGTGCCTTACACGATTGTTCTCTGTCCACTAAAACATTGTTTATGTTGAAGGTATTTTCATTGTCTTTTTTCATCCTGGTTTCATTATTGGTGACTGCACAAAAGAATTGTCCCATCATTCCACAACCACTGGCTTCCATCCCCTCCAAGGATCAATTTAAACTGGATCGTCATACAGTGGTCAAGTTCACTGACCCCAAGCTGACTGGGATTGCAAATTATTTGCGGGATGAAATCAGGAAAAATACATCCATTGAATTGGCGATGCAGCCATCAAAAAGTGGCTCAACGGTATCGCTTGTGCTCACCCGAGACAAGGCCCAAAACAGCTCATCCGCTGAAGCATATACCATTGACATGCGCAAGGGAACCATCATGGTTGCTGCATCCAGTGAAGCAGGATTGTTCAATGGCGTCACAAGCCTTTTGCAGCTGGTTCGCTTGGCAGAAAACAAATCAGGAATACTGATGCTGGATTGCTGGCAGATCATGGATGCTCCCGGCTATGGTTGGAGAGGATTGATGCTGGATGAGTCCAGGCATTTCTTCGGATTGGATAAGGTCAAATCACTCATCGACTGGATGGCTTTTTATAAGCTGAACCGTTTTCACTGGCACCTTACAGATGAGCCAGGTTGGAGAATGGAAGTGAAAAAATACCCCAAGCTTACAACCATTGGTGGTATTGGAAATTTCAGTGATTCAACGGCTCCTGCCCGCTATTATACACAAGATCAAATCAAGGAACTGGTTGCTTATGCCGCGGAGCGTCATATCATGGTCATTCCTGAGATTGACATGCCCGGGCATGCAACGGCTGCCAACAGGGCCTATCCTGCATTCAGTGGTGGTGGATCCAAGGCACATCCAGAATTCACCTTCAATCCGGGCAAAGAAGAAACCTATAGCTTCCTTACAGATATTCTCAAGGAAACAGCATCACTTTTTCCTGCCTCCATGATCCATCTCGGTGGGGATGAGGTGAATTTTGGCAACCAGCAATGGCCGCTTATCCCCGGTGTCAAGGCATTGATGGCCGATAAGAAAATGAAAGACCTGAGGGAGGTAGAGCTTTATTTTATGCAGCGCATGGCCGATACCTTGTACAAGATGAACAATAAACTATTGGCCTGGGATGAAATGGCGGATGTGGAGCTGCCACGCGACAAAACCATCATCATGTGGTGGAGGCATGACAAGCCTGAGCAGTTCATCAAGGCAATGGAGAAGGGTTACACCACCATTGCCTGCCCCAGGATACCCTTCTATTTTGATTTTGTGCAAGACAGCAGCCATAAGCAGGGAAGGAAATGGCAGAAGGCTTTTGCACCCCTGGAATCTGTTTACTCCTTTGATTTGTCCAAATTCAATTTGACTGCAGAAAAGCAAAAATTGGTTGCAGGAATTCAGGCCAATATCTGGAC
>JBJOOI010000287.1:0-5166 GCA_046051375.1 Bacteroidota bacterium
TGCAGTGGTGGGGAAAAGGGAATGGATGGAACTGATTGAACAATCAAAAGTTATCCATGCAGGAACGATGAATTCCAGCAACCCTACTGTAGCTGCTGCTTTGGCGACAATAAGGATTCTGGAAGAGGAAAATCCATACGAGCGCATGTTTGCATTGGGACAGAAACTGATGAATGGATTGAAGGCCGCCGCCGCTGCAGCGAATCAAAATATGTTGGTACAAGGCCCCGGTCCCATGTTTACCATCGCCTTTACTGACCTTCCTGTAATCAATGATTTCCGTGATACCCTGACAGGTGATAAAGCGAAGTTGGGTAAATTTATAGCCGGCATGCATGACAGGAAGGTGAGGGTAATAGGCCGTGGGCTCTGGTACATCAGTGCTGTTCACACCGAAGCGGAAATTGATCATGCGATAAAAGTTGCGTCGGAAGTACTTCAAACCATTTAAACCAATTAAATCAACTGGCATGAAACAAGTTTATTTTCTGCTGTTATCTGTTTTTCTGCTTCAGGGATGCAAGGTGTCTTCATCTTCGAAAAAAAATCAACCAGGTGGTGGAAAGGAATTGGTGATGAAAATTTCTCCAGGTGCAGACAACCCCAGGAATAGCGAAGGGGATTTCATTTCCTTGAAAGACGGCAGCATCCTCTTCGTTTACAGCCGTTATACCGGAACTTCCTCCAGCGACCATGCCTCAGCATTTCTGGCTGCAAGAAAATCTTTTGACCAAGGTCAAACCTGGACCAGTGATGATCAGGTGGTTGTTGCCAAGGAGGGACTGATGAACGTGATGTCTGTTTCATTACTTCGTTTGCAGAATGGCAGCATTGCCTTGTTTTACCTGAAAAAAAATTCTACCAGTGATTGTATTCCGATGATGCGCATCTCAATGGATGAAGCAAAGACCTGGACTGATCCAATTCCATGTATAACTGATAAGAAGGGATATTTCGTGTTGAACAATGACAGGGTTATACAGTTGAAAGATGGCAGGTTGTTGCTGGCGGTAGCCCTTCACCAGGTGCCTGGTGAAAAATGGTCTAACAATGGCACCTTGTTCAGTTATTTTTCTGACGACAATGGCATCACCTGGAAATCCAGTCCTGCATTAGAGAATCCAGACAACGTCACACTTCAAGAGCCTGGTGTTGTCGAATTGAAAAACGGTGATATCATGATGATCATTCGTGCCAGCCCTGGTTTCCAATACAAATCCATTTCAAAAGACCGTGGCCAAACCTGGTCTCCGGCTGAGAAAACATCCATCAAATCACCATTATCACCAGCCACCATTCAGCGAATTCCCTCAACAGGAGACCTGCTCATGGTATGGAACAACAACGGTGGCGATGATGCCTCAATGAAGGGCAAAAGAACCCCCCAGACCATTGCAGTTTCAAAAGACGATGGGCTTTCATGGGAATATTTAAAAAACATAGAAGACAATAAGGATGGCTGGTATTGTTATACCGCCATGCATTTTGTTGGTAAAAATGTTCTCCTTGGTTATTGCGCCGGATCCCAATCCCAAAAGACACACCTGAGTGTAACGGATATCTCGAGATTAAGCCTAAATTGGATCTATAATCATAAATGATGGCTTCTTCCAAAAACTACCCCTGGATTCTTGTCGCACTGCTTTTTGGCGTTGCACTTCTGAATTATATGGATAGGCAGATGATAGCCACCATGCGTCCTGCCATGCAGATGGACATTGAAGAGCTGAAGCAGGCCACCAATTTCGGAAGGCTCATGGCCATTTTTCTCTGGGTCTATGGAGCCATGAGTGCTTTCTCTGGCATCATCGCTGATCGCATCAGCAGAAAATGGCTGATCATTGGCAGTCTTTTTGTTTGGTCTGCTGTCACTTTTTCCATGGGTTATGCCCAAACCTTCAACCAGCTCTATGTGTTGCGCGCCATCATGGGTTTTAGTGAGGCATTGTACATCCCAGCTGGCTTATCATTGATTGCAGATTTCCACAGCGATAAAACAAGATCCCTCGCCATTGGCATCCACATGTCTGGCATCTACATGGGGCAGGCCCTGGGCAATATTATTCCTGGCAAAACACTTTCATTTTATTTGGGTTGATTGGGATGATCTATGCCATGGTGCTTATCCTTTTTCTGAAGGATAAAAAAAGAGAAACAAGTGTTTCCGAAAACGCGCTCAAGCCCAATAAAAACTTTTTTTCAGGACTGGTATCGCTATTGGGTTCATTCCCCTTCTGGATTATTGTGCTCTACTTTGCCGTACCCAGTCTTCCCGGTTGGGCCATCAAAAACTGGGCCCCAACCCTGATTGCACAAAACCTGGACATTGACATGTCTGTTGCTGGTCCTTTGACCACCATCTCCATTTCCATCTCTTCCTTGCTTGGGGTTATCGTGGGTGGAATCCTTTCTGACAGGTGGTTTCAGGTCAACAGCAGGGGAAGAATTTATACAGGCGCGATTGGTCTTTCACTGACCATTCCTGCATTGTTCTTGATGGGATATGGCTTTACCGTTTTCCATATCATTGCCTCTGCATTCTTGTTTGGCTTCGGATTCGGGATGTTTGATACGAACAACATGCCCATCCTTTGTCAATTTGTAAAACCTAACCAACGCGCAACCGGTTATGGATTTTTAAATACCGCTGGCATTTTTGCAGGAGCATTGATCACAGATTACCTGGGCAAATCAACCGATGCAGGCAACCTTGGCAAAGACTTTGCGATGCTGGCTTTTGTGGTGGTGATCGTATTGGTCATCCAATTGATATTTCTTAAACCCCAAAAGACAAACGCACTATCATGAAATGTTTACCCTTCTTCTTTTTACTTTTAGTCAACCTGACATTTGCCCAGGAAGTTGCTGTATTTACCAGCGGTACAGAAGGCCATAAAAGCTATCGCATTCCTGCCATCATTCAATTGAAGAACAAGGAGATGCTTGCCTTTGCAGAGGGAAGGGTGAACAACAGTGGAGATTTTGGCGACATCAATATTGTCATGAAACGCAGTGCAGACAAGGGAAAAACATGGTCGCCAGTTACCATCCTGGTGAACTATGCCTCGCTTCAGGCGGGTAATCCTGCTCCTGTTGTAGACATGCTTGATCCTGAACATCCGCAGGGTGTTGTCTATTTATTTTACAATACGGGCAACAACCATGAGGGTGAAGTGCGCAAGGGGAAAGGGTTGCGCGAAGTCTGGTACATCAAATCCACCGACCAGGGCAAGAGCTGGTCTGAAGCGGTAAACATAACATTGCAGACCCACAGGCCTTTTCAGCCCAATGCCAATCCTGCCTACCAATTCAAAGAAGATTGGAGGACTTATGCCAACACTCCAGGTCATGCTTTTCAATTTCAGCAAGGTGTTTATAAGGGAAGAATTTTTGTAGCGGCAAACCATACAGCCGGGGATCCGCAGCCACAATACAGGGATTGCAATGCGCATGGATTTTACTCTGATGACCATGGAAAAACATTCAAGATTTCAACCAATGTTGATATTCCTGGATCAAATGAAACCATGGGGGCTGAGTTGTCCAACGGACGCATGATCATGAGCGTTCGCAACCAACGGGGCGATATCAGACAAAGGATACTTGCCTACTCCAGCAATGGCGGCGCCACTTGGGATACCGCCTATTTTGATCCTGCACTTCCTGATGCTGTTTGCCAGGGATCCATCATCACTTTGGGATTCAAAAAGGGCAAGGCCATCATCGCATCCTGCAATGCTGCAGATGAAAAAAGAAGAGACAACCTTACCTTGCGCATCAGTTACGATGAAGGGAAAACCTGGGAAAAGAATATTGTAGTGGAGAAGTCCGCCGACGATAAAAAACGCGATTGGGCCGCTTACAGCGATCTTGTTATCATTGATAAAAAAACGGTTGGCGTTTTTTATGAGAGGAACGGGTATGCAGAAATTGTCTTTAAACCCATTCGTTATTGAATGCTTATAGATTGAACCAATACGTTGCTTTCAAAACAATTGCACTGCCTTTTGATCTGTAGTTATCTGCATAGTAATTGTCCGTGTAAACCAGAAATAGATCAGAAGCAGGAGCAAAACGCCATTGAAAACGGACATTCATGTTGATGTTGTTGATCTGGCTGTTGTACTGTATCAGGGTTGAGAGGAAAACAGAACGGCTGAAGGTGAGGTCGATTTTAGGTCCGGCCAATACAAGGTCAACGCTTTTATAGGGTTGCGGGAACCGAAGCCTGTTATAGGAAAACACACTGGAGATACTTCCATAAGGTTGAATCCTGTAGCTGATTTCACCATCAAGATTCAGCCTGCTTCCATTAAAATATTGACCGGACCTTGTCTGGAATTTAGCAGCCAATTTTTTCCTTTGGTCAGTGATTACGCTCGCAATGATGGAGTGATAAACAAACTCCTGATTCGCCTTTAATTTGGTGCCACCGGTATTGGTAGGGTCAAAATCTTCAGTCAACCTGGTGAAATCCCTTCTCGCCCTGAACAGCAGGGTGAAATAATTTTTATACAAGATGTTGTATATGAAATTAAGGTCGTAGTCGGTTATTCCTTTTGAAGGAAAGATGGTAAAATCATAGTCAACCATTGGGCCATGTCTGTTGATCTTTGAGTTCTTGGGGTAGATCTTCCAGCTTATATCGCCCGCATATCTTAAGAAACCTCCTCTTCTCAGGTAACCCACTTCAGGATTGAATTCCTTTCCAATGGAATATATCCTTTGCCTTGTTTCAAAATTTCTTTTGTTGTACACGATGCTCGCTCCCATTGCCTTGTCATTACTGGTCTTGAATGGGTCGAAGGACATCATGTAAAACAATTTTCCATTCCATGCATTGTTCTTCGATGCAATATTGTAGTCAATGCCGGCAACCCTGTTGAAGTCGTTGCTGCCTACCGCCTCTTTGTTGGTAAACAATACGCCAATGCTCGATCTTGTAAAAACTTTTTGTTGTAGTGCAATGACAGAAAAATCATTGGCAGGCTGACCAATGGAATCAATGGCAGCTGTTCTCATCTGCAGGATTCCAAGCCGCAGGTCGTCGCCAATCTTTCCGCTCATTCTCATGCCTGCATCAATCCTGTTTTGTATATTTTGTCCGGTGGAAGGGTCTCTGGTAACGCCTATGCGTCTTGAGAAAAATGGTCTAATACCATCTAC
>JBJOOI010000288.1:0-3605 GCA_046051375.1 Bacteroidota bacterium
CTGATATTTTATTGATGATATTGATGTTGTGTGGTGTAAGGCTATGGCGAACCTTTGCGGCCAGCATCACTTTCAATACATCTGCAATCACATTGACCAGCAAGCAGGTGCCAAAAAGCATAAACCTTTCAAATGGGGTATGGGTCACTGCAAAAGCTGTTGCATTGATCAGCCAGAACAACATCACGCTGGGATTCAGTGTGTTGATGATAAATCCAGAGATGAATGCTTTTGTAAATGCTTTTTTTCCGAACTCAACCCCGACCAGATTTTTATCCTCTCCAAAATTGACTTTCTTGAAAAATACATAATAAATGCCCATTGATACCACAAATACTGCACCAACATAGCCAATGGTATTTTTAAAAGCCAGGGCTTCCATCACCAATGAAGAGAACAGGTTGCTGATAATGACCAGCACAAGATCACTCAACCAAACACCTGCCACAAAGCTGAACCCACCCTTGTGCCCATTGTTGATGCTTTGTTTCAGGATGGTAAAAATCACAGGCCCCACTGAAACGGCCAGAATAAGCCCCAGTCCAATTCCTTTGGCATTTGTATTGAAGGGGTTATCTTTTGGCAAGGAATCCTACCCATTCATCCAGCGCATTGCCCTTCAACACCCTGGGAAACTTGTGCTGACCACCCATTTTTCCTTTGCTTTCCATGAACGCCATGAAAACATTTTCTGGTAGTATTTCCACAACAACATCCTTGAGTGCACTTTTTCTTTCAACGGCATAATCATCATTCAACTCTTTCAGGGTTTCATCAATGATGTTTCTCAGATCAGCCAACTCAACGGCATCATCTGTGCCAATATACCAGTGGTGTCCAAAAAAGCCGTTCATGGGTACCCCTGCCACGGTAAATTCTGTGATGGAGACATTCAATTTTTCACTGGCCACCTGAACGGCCCTATTCATGTTGTCTACACTGAGGTGCTCACCCACCAGGCTGAGAAAATGTTTTGTTCTTCCTGTGATGATAATCTCAGATCTTTCTTTGTTCACAAATCGGATGGTGTCTCCAATCAGGTATCTCCATGCACCTGCAGCAGTGCTGATCAGGATGGCATAGTCAATTTGTTCTTCAACATCCTCAATCAGGATGGTCTTGGAAGCATCGGTGATATTGCCGTCAGTGTCAAAATGTTCGTCATCAAAAGGGATGAATTCAAAAAAGATATGTTCATTCAACACCAGTTTCATGCCATCCGGATTCTCCCTGTCTTGGTAGGCGATGAATCCTTCCGAAGCCAGGTAGGTTTCTATGTATGAAATTGGTTTCCCGAGCAAACGTTCAAAGCCTTTTTTATAAGGCTCGAATGCTACGCCACCATGACAAAACAAGGTGAGGTTTGGCCAAATTTCATGGATGTTTTTTAATTGGTACCGCTCAATGATCATTTCCATGCACATCTGTATCCATGCAGGGACTCCCACCACAAATCCAATATCCCAATTGGGGGCCTCTTCTACAATGGCTTCCAGTTTGCTGTTCCAGTCCCTGGTTTGGGCTATTTTTTTTCCTGGCTTGTAAAACGGAGAAAACCAGAGCGGTGCTTTTTTAGCAGTGATGCCACTGAGGTCCCCGGCAAAATAGCCAGGTCCTTTCTGAAGGTCAGTACTGCCGCCCAGCATCAGGAATCCCTTTCCTACAGATTTCCATGAGATGTTATCGTAATTTCTCAAAGAAAGAAGCTGCTTGATCATGGTAATCTTGTTGCCCTTCATCAGCTCCTTTGTGATGGGAATGTATTTGCTGGCAGCCTCTGAAGTGCCTGAACTCAATGCAAAATATTTGATCTTCCCGGGCCAGCATACGTCTGGAATTCCCTTCAGGGTTTGATTCCACCATTCACTGTATAGGGTGCTGTAGTCAAAAGCAGGAACCATCCTTCGAAAATCATCATGGGGCATCTTGCTGTTGAGGATTTCATCGAAATGATAATGTTCGCCGAATTGTGTTTCCCTGGCTTTTTTTAAAAGGGATTTCAGCACCCGTTTTTGTTGCCTTTCGGGTGAGTTGGTAGGAAGCCTCAGGGCGTTAGCAATCGATTTAGGCAGTCTTATGTCTATTAATGCCATCGGCTGCAAGTTAAGCATTTGTTTTTTTTGGCTATTCTTTTGTATTTTTAGTAACTAAACACAGTTTATGAACAGACGTGATGCGCTAGAAAGAGTAGCCCTCATCTTGGGTGGAACAGTCATTGGTGGAGCTGCATTTTTGCAGGGTTGTAAAAACCCATCGGAAAAAGCGGCTGCTTTCTCTTTGTCTCAAGACCAGATTGCTTTTCTGGATGAAATAGCTGAGACCATCATTCCAACAACCAATACGCCAGGAGCGAAAGCGGCATTGGTAGGGTCTTTCATGAACACCATGGTTACTGATTGTTACAAAGAAAAAGACCAGAAAATTTTTGCTGGCGGCATCACAGAGATTGACAATGCAGCAAACCATATGTATGGCAAAGGTTTCATGAACATCACCCCTGCTCAGAGAACATCTTTGCTCAACCAGGTGAACAAAGAACTGAAAGCTTACAACGACAGCAAAAAAGAGGATGATCCCAATCACTATTTTGGCATGATGAAGCAGCTCACCCTGCTGGGGTATTTCAGTTCCGAGATAGGGGCCACCCAGGCGCTCCGTTATGTGGCCATCCCTGGTAAATATGAGGGCTGTGTTCCTTACAAGAAAGGCGACAGGGCCTGGGCCTAAAACAGTTGTCAGATGAAGTTTCTCTTTGCCCTTTTGTTTGTTCCATTCATTGCATTCTCACAGTCAAAAGATGAGAAGGCAATTTTATCTATACTCAGCAATCAGACCGCTGCATGGAACCAGGGCAATTTTGATCAGTTCATGGTCGGTTATTTGAACACCGATTCACTCATGTTCATTGGAAAATCAGGCATTACCTATGGCTATGCCGCCACGCTGAACAACTACAAAAAAAGTTATGCCGGTGCCGATAAAATGGGAAAAC
This sequence comes from Bacteroidota bacterium, assembly GCA_046051375.1. Taxonomy (GTDB): domain Bacteria; phylum Bacteroidota; class Bacteroidia; order Chitinophagales; family Chitinophagaceae; genus Pollutibacter. The sequence goes on from JBJOOI010000288.1 coordinate 2,993, forward strand.
TCAGTTTTGACATTCTTCACCTTAAGAAACTGGGCCGAAAACATTACCTTGTTGTTGGCAAGTGGTCGCTCAAGCGGACGGCCGGGGATGTGGGCGGATATTATACCCTTACCTTTGAGAAGCAAAGCAGTGGCTGGGTCATTATTGCTGACCACAGCAGTTAAAAGCAACCATTCCTTCTTTTTTGCGTCTACCTTAAAATCATTTTTATGTTCCTCATTATTCTCGGCATTGTATTATTTATCATTGGCACTTCTGCCATGCGTTCTGAAACCAAGTTTACTCCCTTTGCAAAATCAGTCAAAATGATTGGAATTGTGGTGATCCTGCTGGGCGCACTCAGCTCCAGTGTTCGTCAGGTGGATGCAGGATTTGTTGGGGTCAAGTCCCTTTTTGGAAAGGTGCAAAAGCAAACATTGGAGAGCGGACTCAGCCTCATCAATCCTTTGATGGACGTAACCAACATTGATACCCGTACCCAAAATTATACCATGAGCGGTGTGCATGACGAAGGGTCCAAGTCGGGTGATGATGCGATAAAAGTGTTGACTGCTGATGGTCTTGAAGTGACCATCGACCTTTCAGTACTCTACCGTGTCAATCCAACCGAAGC
>JBJOOI010000289.1:0-3996 GCA_046051375.1 Bacteroidota bacterium
CAGATGAATTACCGCAAGTTTCAGGCTGATAAGATCTTTACCGGGTTTGAATTCCTTGATCCTGGTCATGTGCTCATCATGGATGAAGACGGAAAGGTCATAGAGATCCTGGCGGAGATGGATGCCGGAGAAGGAGTTGAAAGATACAGGGGCATCCTTTGTCCTGGGTTTATCAATGCCCATTGCCACCTGGAACTCAGTCACCTGAAAAATGCCATTCCACCCCATACAGGACTGATTCCCTTCTTATTGGATGTAGTGGGCAAAAGAGAACATGATCAGACACTGATAATTGACTGCATCGAAAAAGCAGAAAAAGAAATGGCGCAGGAAGGTATTGTTGCCGTTGGAGACATCTGCAATACAAGCATCACCCTTCAGACAAAATGCAAAAGCAAGATCAGTTGGAATAATTTTATTGAAGTGCTCGGCATGAGAGATGAAAAAGCTGAAGCCAATTTACTGCATTATGAAGGCGTGCTGCATGCTTTCACAGGTGCAGCAACCAACATGAAATCTTCGTTGGTGCCACATGCCCCTTACAGCATCAGCAACAAGACCTTCGAAGGCATCAACAACCGCACTGCACAATCTGTCATATCCATGCACAACCAGGAAAACCCTGCTGAGGATGAACTCTATACCAAAGGCATAGGCGATTTTATCCAATTTTTCAACAAACTGGGATTGATGGAATCTCCATTTCCTGTGACGGGAAAATCTTCGCTACAATCCTGTCTGCCACATTTCAACAAGAAGCAAAGAGTAATCCTGGTTCACAATACTTTCACTTCATCAGATGACATTGTTTTTGCTTTGGCGCATGCAAAGAAACACCTGTCAGGAATCCATTTTTGCATTTGTGCCAACGCCAACCTGTATATCGAAAACCGCATGCCGCCTATTGATCTCTTGATAAAGAACAAGGCTGAAATTGTTTTGGGTACAGATAGTTACAGCAGCAACTGGCAACTCAGTATTGCGTCAGAAATTCGAACCATCAGAAAAGAATTACCGCAGATTCCTTTGCAACTGCTTCTGCAATGGGCTACCATCAATGGCGCAAGGGCACTGGAAAGAGATGATGCATTGGGCAGTTTTGAAACAGGCAAAAAACCAGGTATCGTATTGCTGGACAACGCCCTTCAGGCCAGAAAAATCATTTGATCATTGTTCCATCAACACACGGATCACAGGCAAGGATTTCATGTTGCCAAATGCATTGATGTGCATTCCGTAAAATTGAAGACAGGCATCCAGCAAATCATTTCGCTGTTGTCTGTTCATCTTCACTTCTTCCAATTCTTCCAGTTGCATCACCCGCAACAACTGTGATATGCATTCACTTTGAGGAGGAACAACAACCATTTGATGGATGGGCATTTCATCCACGAACTGGCCTTCGTGAAGATCCAGGATATTGTCCTTGTCACTGAAATTGTCCATCATCCTGAATCCAAAAAAATGCGACAAATGCAATACAAAAAAAAGGGGGATGTTGGCAGTCTGCTGAACAGTTCCGTTGTCTAGTCCCTTGATGATATCTTCGATAAAATAAAAAAGTTCAGGATGAGGATCAGGCTCCTTCAGACATTTCTGCAGCAGCTCAATCATGAAAAGCATGACAGCATTTTTTGTTACATCAGAGAACAATTCATTGTAATGAATGGCCTGCTTGCACTCCTTGATACGTTGCAATGTATTTCTGTCATTCTGATAGACAACCATCTCCAATATGTTTCCCACCTGAAGTTGGGCCGCGGAAATACCATTGGATCTTTTGGAAGTCCTCACGCCATTCACCATGTACTGCTGCAATCCAAAAAGCTCCGTGAATGCAGACACCACCAAGGAGGTTTCACCATACTTGACCGTTCTGATCACAATACCTTTTGTAGTGTGGATGACTGCCATGCTATTGGATGAAAAATATTTTGGAGGCCACTTGCTGCTGGTTGTTCTCATCTGCCACATAGACCAGGTATACGCCACTGTTGACCCTTTCGCCCTTGTAATTTTTACCATTCCAAATGGCTTGCCCACCCAAAGACCTTGACTGGTGCACCAGGCGCCCATCGAGTTCAGTGATGCGGACCCAGGCATTGTCTGGAAGATCCCTGATGGCGATGGTGCCCATAAAGCCTGAGGGCACTGGATTTGGGAAAACAAAGGGTTTCTTTTTTTCCGTGGCTGCTGCAGTTGCAGTGCTTCTGAAAGAGCAGATGCCGTTGGAAGTAAAAAAGAAAACCTCACCAGTGAGTTGATGGATCACCATTGAAAAAACTTCATTGCTGAGCAAACTGCTGTTGGACACAGTGAAGCGCTGAATGGTTTTTTGCCCGTCGGCACTCAACAACCATACCCCATTTTTGGAGGCAACCCACTTTCGGTTGGCGCCATCCACCTTGATGTCGTTCACCATTTCCTCTGCCAGCAGTAAGCCAGCAAAATTGTCTTGCTGCACCACTGGTAAGGTGGCATCACACAGGGTATTGCTGAAAAGATCATCACCACATTGAATGATGGCAATGCCCCTGTCTGTGCCTACCCAAACAAATCCGTTCTTGTCGCATGCCACACTCAAGACATTGGAAGATGGCAGGTTTCCATTGCCCCTGCCCTGCCGGAAATACCGCCATTTGTCATCATTGGTCTGATCAATGGTACCCCCATCGTCAAAACAAAACAGGCCATTGCCCTGCGGGGATATGATCCACTTCCTGTTCATGTCATCAACAGTGATGGCAGAAACAGCATTGCCAACATGTGGAAATGGAATCGTGAATTTTTTCCAGCTGCCATCCTTTTTCCTGACAACAAGACCTTGAGATGCCCCATGGTTGGCTATCCAGAGATTCAGGTCAAGGTCGTACGCAAGCCCTGCAACCCTAAATGATGTAGGGTCTGTCAATGCTGGGCTGATGAAGGAACCCTGCTTGTACACCATGGGTTTACCTTCTTTACTGACTTCTAATAAACCACCACCGAAAGACCCTACCAAAACAGCTTGTTTAGAGGGGTCAAAGGCCAATACATTGATGTCTGGCAGGCTATCCAAAGCAGGCATTGACCGGCTGTTGAAGTTCTGCCATTTATCATCCTTGAAACCAAAGAAACCAGTCTTATTCAACTTTCCCTTACCGTCTGCGCCCATGGTTCCTGCAGCAGCCCAGACCGTTGCATTGGCATAGACACCGCTTCCAAAGGCGATACCATAGGGTGCATTAGGGTGCATTGGGCAAGAATTGCTCATCGGTAGTAGTGGATACTTTCATGAGTCCATTGTTCTTGTCACCCACCCAAAGATCCTGGTTGATTTTCAGACAAGCAACTGGAGAGGACATGGAAGGTGTAGTGATCAATTGAGCTTGTGCGCCAGGATCAGCAAAAAAAACAACAGTTCCCTTGCCCTGCATTGACTGCCCAATGTAAAGGCCGTTACCACTGACATTGATGCTGGTGATGGGTTTGGAAGAAACATAGAGCAGGCTCCATGATCCATTAGAATTAACGAAAATAGAATCTCTTTTTCTGGCAACCAGCCGTCCATTCCAGTTCAGGACATTGTCAACTGCTCCGGCAGTTCCGGGAACAGGTTCTAAGGTCCAGGACCGGAAATCACCCAGTGTGGAAACCTGAAAGGATGCTCTTTTTAAACCCTCTGAACTGGCAGCATAGAGGAGATTGTTTATCAGGGCGAGCTGGAATATTTTGATGTCGGCGCCATTGTTTCCCGGCCTATACGTATCCCTGATTTCCTTGCGCTGGGTATTTACCGCAATAATACCCAGGTTGGAGGAAAGCAGGGCATCCGTGCCTGCCCAGAGGATGTGATGGATGGTTTTATCGCCTTGAATCTTACTGAGCAATACATCAGGGATATTACGGATTTGATCTCCTTCCACCAGGTCGATGTTCGCATTTTCATAGACAATGAGCAATTTTTCCGAAACAGGATCCTTGGCCAAGTGCTTCAGGTTTACCTCTGAAAGCCCT
>JBJOOI010000290.1:0-3222 GCA_046051375.1 Bacteroidota bacterium
AACTTCTTTTGGCATACAGTTCAAATCCCAGCGTTTTACCCCAGGTACTGGTAGCATATTTAACCCAGGCCATCATGGGGTCGCCACTGCCCTGGGCATGGGCCGCAGAAAAGCTGTTGAAAATCAAGAGCAAACAAATGATCTTTTTCAGGACACGAAAATTGTAGCGGTGAAGAATGGGGGGCGTGGGCTATATGAAACCTGCTGCAAATACATGTTACCTAAATTAACCAGAATAGCGCCTGCCCCAGGATTGACTTTGTCAGGTACGGCTTTTAGTTTGCGAAGTAGCGTTTTCATTTTACAAGATTCCCTTTATAGGATTTAACTTTAGGATATGCGTGGACTTGTTGGCCGCTTCACATGCCTGTTCATCCTGATTGCAATTGTGCAATGCTTCACCATGCAAGCAAATGCGCAACCCCCCTCCCCCCAACTTGTAGACTCCCTGCAAAATGCCTTGTCAAAAAGCCAGTCTGAAAAAGAACGCGTCAAGCTTTTGACCAAGCTGAGTGAAATCATTTTCGGGACAAAGCCAGAAACTGGAAGGCTATTGGGTTTGGAAGCAATTGACCTTGCGAAAAAAGCCGGTCTTCGTCTGGAGGAAGGGCAAGCAAGAATAGCCCTGGCAGCCTGTCTTTGGGGGCTTGGCCAACACTTGCAGGCCATTGACCAATACAGGCTTGCCATACCTGTTGCCGAACAAACTGGCAACCGGAGACTTCAGGCAAGGATACAGCATGGCATTGCGATTAATTATGGGGCTATCGACAAAAAGAAGGAAGCCATCAGCTTCCTCAAAAAATCACTTGACCTCCAATTGAAAGATGCCAATGATTCCGGAGCCATGGGATGCTACCATAACCTTGCTCATTATAGCAACGAGCAAGGAAACAAAGCAGCTGCACTGCAATACTATCAGCAGGCACTGGTATTGGCAAAACGTGCTAAACATGCACGGGGAATTGCCTACACCCATATGCAGCTGGGTGCGCAAGAGGCTGAATTGAACAACCTGGTCAAGGGCATCAGTTTTCTCAAAACTGCAGAGGCCCAATTTCAAAGCATGCGTGATACCAGCGGTATGGCAGAATGCTGGGCCATACAGGGACAAATTAACGTGCAACGCAAACGTTACCCAGAGGCAATCTCCTGTTATCAGCAGGCCATTCGGCTGCAGCGGAACATCAATGGACAGTATTTTCAAAAAGTGCTTTCGGGTTATCTGATGAATCTGGCCAATGTTTATCAGCAGGAACCCCAACAACCCGGCGCATTTGCCAATACGAAGAATGCCCTTACGGAATCCTTGAAGATTGCAAATGCCACAAAAGACTGGAAAGCAGGTGCCCAATCTGCTTTAGCGCTATCGCAACTCTATCGCAAAAACGGACAACCACTAATGGCGCTAGAATACTATGAAGATCACATAGAAAAACGCGACAGTTTTCTGAACATTGAAAAAGAGAAAGAGAGAAATCGTTTCGAACTGCAAACACTGTACAATGACTCCATTGCAGTGATCAAAAAACTACAGGAAAAACAACTGACAATCGCCAGTCAGGAAAAAGCACTGCTTCAGGCCGGTATCGTTCAAACCCGTTTGTATGCAGTAGTTGGTGTTGTTCTGTTGGCCTTGCTCCTTATCATACTCCTGTACCGCAACAGGCTACAAAAACTTCGGTTCCGGAATGAATGGCAGCAATCCCAACAGGAACTGGCAACCAGATCTGCAACCCTCGAGAAACAAATCAGGGAAGCAACCCTATCTGCTTTACAAGCACAAATGAACCCTCATTTCATTTTCAATGCATTGAACCTGATCCAGAGTTTTGTTTATGCAGGTGATAAGGAACAGGCCACTCATTTGATTGGCAAGTTCAGTGACCTTATTCGTCAAACACTGCAGTTCAGCAGAAGTTCTATGATCAGCATCGAAGAAGAATTGTCCTTTATCCGCAATTACACCGAGCTGGAAATACTCCGAATGGGACCGGATCTTTCCATCCAGTTTGACATTCAACCCCAGATCAACCTGAAACAGATTCATTTGCCGCCACTTCTGATCCAACCATACGTTGAAAATGCTTTGCGACACGGACTTTATCACAAGGAAGGAAAACGCTGGCTATCCATTTCAGTAGAAGAACACAATGCAACTATCAAGATAAAGATTGAAGACAACGGAGTGGGGCGTGATACAGCAAAAACAATATCAATTGAAAGCGAACACCTTTCCTTTGCATCAGGAGCAAATGCCGAACGCATGAAACTCTTGAACCAGTTAAACGACCTACACCTTGATATTCAAATCATTGATAAATCAACAGCAAATGGTATTTCTGAAGGAACAATTGTCTTGATTGAAATTAATCCAAACCCGGTAAATGCATGAACATGAAAATCATTCTGATTGACGATGAGCCACCCGCAATTCGGCTCCTGTTGCAAATGCTCCAGAAGGTCGCGCCCGACTGCGTTATCCTGGCCACCTGCAGCAACCTGAAAGAGGGAATAACGGCCATTCATGGGCTTCAACCGGATCTTGTATTCATGGATGTTGAGATGCCGCAACAAAAAGGAATCAAAATAGCTGAATTTTTTGACGGCGAACTGCCCTTTCAGCTCATCTTTGTGACGGGTCACCATGAGTACGCAGTTGAAGCATTTGGACTGAACGCAACCGATTATCTGCTCAAGCCATTGACCGAAGAAAAACTGATAGCAGCACTTCGCAAGGCAGAACAAAAAAAAATGCTTCAGAACCTTGAAACAAAGGTATTCCCGCATCCGGGCGGAAGGACAAAATCTGTCAAAAAAATACTGCTGCCAGTGGCCAACGGATTTGAGATCATCTCTCCTGAAAGCATCAATTTCCTGAAAGCGGAGGGCAGTTATACGGTCATTTACTTTACCGACAAGAAAACACTGATGGCCAGCAAAAACCTGAAATACTTCGAGCAAATGCTAAGCGGTTCTTCGTTTATTCGTGTGCACAGAAGCTATCTTGCCAACCTTGACAAGGCAAGAAAAATTTTGAATGAAGGAGGAACTGAACTGTTGTTTGAAAACGGAGCCCGCGTACCCATTGCCCTGGAGCGTGTAGAAAAAATCATGGCGGTATTGTTGCGGGGGTGAGGATATCAGCGATTTCTAATGTAAAAATCAATTCGGTATTAAGTTCCTTAACACACTAATTGCATTAGAGCCCATCAATTCTTT
>JBJOOI010000291.1:0-3220 GCA_046051375.1 Bacteroidota bacterium
GAATCCAACCCGTTTGTAGCTTCAATTACCCAGTCCCCGCCAGTAAGTTCAATTTTAACCAATGAAGTATCGCTATCCCAGACGGCAAACTTTAGCCCTTGATCTGTAAATGAACCATGCTTCATGATCAGTTCTCCATTCAATACAATCTGACTGTAACGCCTTGGTAGCTCTAGCAACGCAACAACTTTACTGGGCAAATCGACTTTAACACCAAGGCTATTTACCCCATACTTAAAACTTGATTGTATCAATCCCAAAACTGATGGCACCTTCACTGATGAGTTCTTTATGGATCCATCCAATGGCCTGATGCTTATTCGCCTATATCCTACGCTGACGGGCACTATCCCGTGAACAAACATAGGCAACAAATAAACTGCTCCACCACTCCAGGCATGATTCGGTGTTGTTCCGCCGAATTCATCATTCGGGATAGACCATCCCTCCCAAAGTGTAGACCAGTTCTTATCCTCCGCCATTAAACCATATCGTTTTTTTATTCTTGTAAGCCCATCTTCAATGAATCCTGCCTTCATCATCGCCTGAATGATGAACTGCTCCATGTAGGGGCTGGCATTAAATCCAGTATTGATGATTGAAATTAAACCAGCATGATCACCCACCTCAGCAATTCCATTGAGGATGGCAAATGCCTGAACCCTTTCGTCATAATAACTAACTTCAGTAGACTTGAAACCATTGCCTACCAACATGTTTCTTCTTATTGCAGCCTTCAATGCATTGAACTTCAACAAGTACTCATCTGCTTTTTGAGGATTATTTATAACCACAGCAATTTTAGCCATGGAACTGAGCACGCCAGCATACAGCATGTTATAAAGGCCTTTCATGTCAATCCGGTTTCCCCTGTCTCCCCAAATCCAACGATTTCCTGCTCCCCGAACATTGATCAACCCATTTGCATCATACTCCCAAAACCCCAAATTCCTGTCAACTTGTGAAAATATCCTGTTCAAAATTGCTGAGTCGCCTGTGTTCATGTAATAATTCCAAACACCCTGTAGGCCATATGTTGTGAGGGTTTGATCTGGAATTTCCAAGTCAGTATTGCCGGCAGGAACTGGTGACGAAAAATCACCATTGGGCTTGACCCACCCACTCATTTCTGACAACCACTTTTTTGAAAGTGTATGTGAGGAAGTGGATAGCGAATAGAAAGATTGTGCAGTTTGTGAAACGATATCGCCGGTCCAGGCAGCCCTTTCCCTATCCGGGCAATCCATGTAATTGTCGCGCATGCTCAAAAACAAGGTCCGCTGGCCTTTCGCCCATATTTTGTCCAGTATAGGATCATCGGAAGTGAATTCACCCTCAACTGCCGCATCAAATGAAGACTCACGGTATTGCAATTTTATCACCTCGATTCCTTTGGGGATTTGGTAAATCACTTTTTCCCCGTTCATCCATCCTGGAAATTCAAATTCTTGCTCCCCTGCTTTGGTGATGTATTCACCCCTAATGGTCGGCTCTCCCAAGAAAGTGAAAATATTGGTAAAGACTTTTATCTTCAATCCAGGTGTGCTTGTCCTAATTTTTAAAACAGGATGCACCTGACAGTTGTATGGCAATTTTCCCTCATGGGTAACCATTGAACTGGCATTGATTACATTCATAGAGACATAATCCTTCAAACCTAAATCCTTAAAAAAAGGAATCAGTCTGGGAAACAATTTGTTCCAAGGTGGACTTCCAGCATCGCCAATTTCTACGGCTTTTTGCATTGATACTGCTGTAGGCGACCGCCAATTCAATTTCTCAACTCTTGCATCATACCTGATGTTGGATTCTGCCAGCCTGAAATTAGGACTTGGGTCATCCGCTGTTTGGTATGCATCCATCACCATTGCCTCCCATTTTTCTGATGAAGAAACATCGGCATGGTTAGATGGACAATCAATTAGGATACCCGCTTTACCACTGTTTTTATGCGAAAAACCCTCTTTCCCAAAATACCAAAGCAAAACCCCAATTGAGTTGGTCCCTTTTACCAAATATCCAGCAATATCAAGACTGTCATAATAAGTGTCTTCCGGAGTAGGACCACGTTTTAACCCACCTTCATACACAACCAATTTATTGTTAATCCATAACCAATATTTGGTATCCGCAGCAATGCGCAATGGAACTGAGGTTGTACTATCACCTAAAACAAACTCTTTTCTGAATGCAACCCATGTATTGGGTTTATTGTTGACGCCAGCAGCTGTAATCCACTTTCCCTGCCATTGCTGAGAAAAAACATTCAATCCGATGTGCAGGATCAAAAAAAGTGAAAAAGCTTGTTTCAAGAAAGGTTTACAATTATTGGATTTTGTAAAATAGTTGCATACCCTCCCTCACCCTATCCAAGGTCTCCATCAATGCCAGGGTTTCATCCAAACCCCAAACAGGGCTTTCTTTCAGGCCTTTGTTCAGGCAATCAACCACATGACGAATCTCATGTTGATAGCCCCATCCAGGCTCTTTATCAATAGGAACAAGGGTTCGGCTGTCTACCTGGTCGGGATAATATTGAATGGTGGCAGTAGGCTCATAAAAGCGATTGGTCAGGCGGATGCGTCCTTGGGTGCCAAAAATATCTGCATCCGTTTCAAGGTTGGATGCAAAGGAAGAAAAAAGGCTGGCCATTCTTCCATTCTTGTATTTAAAAATGATGGCACATTGTTCATCAACTCCTGTAGATGCCGGGGTCATTGATGCAATGACTTCATCGGGTTTGCCCAATATTGATTGTGCCAGAAAAACATTGTAGATGCCGATATCCAACAAACTGCCGCCACCCAATGCGGGGTTGAAATGGCGCTGGTCTGGACCCTGCGTTGATAGAAATCCAAAATTGGCGACTACCCCTTTCAAGTCTCCAATCATTCCAGCATCTATCATTTCGCTGACCTTGGCATAATGGGGAAGAAACCTTGTCCAGAGGGCCTCCATCAAAAACAAATTTTTGCTGCGGGCCAGGTTGACCATTTCAATGGCCTGCTGATGGGTAATCGCAAATGCCTTTTCACAAAAAACAGCTTTACCATTGTTCAAACAAAGCAAGGTATGCTCATGGTGATGGCTGTGCGGGCTGGCAATATAAATGATATCAAGTTCCTCCAGGGCAACCAGTGCTTCATAAGAACCCAACACATGCTTGGCTGGATATTCAGCAGCAAATTCCCTTGCCCTTTCAATGCTGCGCGATGCAACA
>JBJOOI010000292.1:0-3218 GCA_046051375.1 Bacteroidota bacterium
AAGATGTATTCATCGGCGCCTTTGCCTACATCGGAGAAAATGCAATCATTGGAGATGGAGCGAAGATTTATCCCCATGTTTATATTGGTAATAATGCCTTAGTCGGACAGCATTCCACCCTTCATCCAGGAGTCAAGATATACCATGATTGCCGGATAGGCATGCATGTCACCGTTCATGCGGGAACAGTTGTGGGAAGCGATGGCTTCGGCTTTGCTCCTCAGCAGAATGGCACATACAACAAAGTACCCCAATTGGGCAATGTTCTGGTGGAGGATCATGTTGAAATTGGAGCCAATACCTGCATTGACAGGGCAACCATGGGCTCAACCATCATCAGGAAGGGCACAAAATTGGACAACCTCCTGCAGATTGCCCATAACGTGGAAGTAGGTGAAAACAGTGTGATAGCAGCCCAAACTGGTGTGAGCGGCAGTACCAAAATAGGCAAGAATGTCATGATTGCAGGACAGGTAGGCGTGGCTGGCCATATCAGCGTAGCGGATGGCACCAGGGTTGGCGGACAGAGTGGTATAACCAAATCAATCCTGGCAGAAAACACAGCGGTAGATGGAACACCTGCCTTCGATTACAAGGAATCACTCCGTGCCAAGACCGTATTCAAGCGGTTGCCGGCATTGGAGAAAAAAATAAAAGAACTGGAGCTTGCCATCGCCGAATTAGAGAAGGAAAGGGAAGCATTTCTTCCTAAAAACTGATTTTCAATATATTATAACCATATTTCACCTGTGAAAAATGGTTTATCTTTGCAGCCAATTTCAAGCGAATGAGTTTAAAATTCAACCCAGACAAGCAACATACACTCAAGACCTCTATCAGCATCTCAGGCACCGGTTTGCATACGGGCATTTTGGTTGACATGGTGCTGCATCCTGCCAATGCAGGATTTGGTTTTCAGTTCAAACGCGTTGATTTACCCGGAGAACCGGTGATCAAAGCAGACTGTGACCTCGTAACAGATACCTCAAGAGGAACTACACTGGAAGACAAGGGAGCGAAAGTCAGCACAGTAGAACATATTCTTGCCGCATTGGTTGGGATGGGTGTTGACAATTGCCTGATTGAAATCAATGGTCCGGAAATTCCGATCATGGATGGAAGTTCCCAGCCTTTTGTTGAGGTTATCGAAAAAGCCGGCATTGCAGAGCAGGAAGCAGCAAAACACTGGTACACCATCGATACCAATATCTCTTTTTACCACGAAGGCAAAAGGGTGGAAATGGTCGCCATGCCTGCTGTTGAATACAAGGTTACTACACTGATTGATTTCAACAGCCCTGTGCTGGGCACCCAACATGCAGGGCTCAAGGAAATCAGTGATTTCAAGGCGGAGATTGCCCCCTGCAGAACCTTCTGCTTCTTGCATGAATTGGAAGCCTTGCTGGCCAATAATCTGATCAAGGGTGGAGATATCAATAACGCCATCGTTGTGGTTGACAAAACCGTAACCGATGAGGAAATGAGCAGGTTAGCCGGTATTTTCAAAAAAGACAATATCGAAGTCAAAAGCGAAGGATACCTCAACAATCTTGAACTCAGGTTCCCCAATGAACCTGCACGCCACAAATTGCTGGATGTAATTGGGGATCTTGCACTGATCGGTTTCCCCATCAAAGCCCATATCATTGCCAACAGGCCTGGGCATTTCTCCAATGTGGAGTTTGCCAAACTGATCAAGCAATACATCAAGAAGAACAAGCATGTGAAAAACGTGCCTGTTTATGACCCCAACCAACAACCGGTTTACAATACCACACAGATTGAAAAAGTTCTACCCCACAGGTACCCATTCCTGCTGGTGGACAAGATCATTGAACTGAGCGATACCCATATCGTCGGCATCAAAAATGTAACTTTCAATGAGCCGTTTTTTGCAGGCCATTTCCCAGGAAACCCTGTAATGCCGGGCGTTTTGCAGGTAGAGGCGCTTGCCCAAACCGGAGGAATCCTGGCCATCAACTGCCTTCCTCCCGGCGAATATGATACCTATTTTGTCAAGATAGACAATTGCAAATTCAAGCAGAAAGTTGTTCCCGGTGACACGTTAATCATGAAACTGGAACTGACTGGTCCTATCCGCAGGGGTATCTGTGAAATGATCGGTACAGTTTACGTTGGAAATAAAATCACCACAGAAACCATGTTGATGGCGCAATTGGTGAAGAGAGAAGGTGTCTAATACTAAATGAACCAAACAATGATCCATCCGCATACATATATTCACCATAACGCCAAAGTGGCCACCAATGTCAAAATAGATCCCTTTTCGGTGATCCACCAGAATGTTGAGATTGGTGAAGGCACCTGGATTGGCAGCAACGTAACCATCATGGATGGGGCCCGCATTGGAAAAAATTGCAGAATTTTTCCTGGTGCAGTTATTTCTGCCGCTCCGCAAGACCTTAAGTTTGAAGGAGAAGTGACCAGTGTTGAAATTGGCGACAATACCACCATCCGTGAATTTGTGACCATCCACCGCGGAACAAAAGACAAGTGGAAAACGGTGGTGGGAACCAACTGCCTCATCATGGCCTACAGCCATATTGCCCACGATTGTGAAATTGGCAACCATTGCATCATGAGCAACAATACCCAAATTGCAGGACATGTGGTGATGGGTGATTATGCCATCCTTGCAGGGATGTGCGCCGTTCACCAGTTCGTAAAGATTGGTCAACATTCATTTATTGCAGGAGGTTCTTTGGTGCAAAAAGATGTTCCTCCGTATATCAAAGCCGGAAGGACACCGCTTTCCTATGCAGGCGTCAACTCCGTTGGCCTAAAGCGCAAGGGGTTTACCGTAGAGAAAATAAATGAAATCCTTGACATTTACCGTTATGTCTATAACAAGGGCATGAAGACCACCCAGGCCATGGATTATATCGAAGTGGAAGTCCCTGTGACCGACGAAAGGGATGAACTCGTAACTTTTATCCGTGAAAGTGGCAGGGGCATCATCAAGCGTTTCAGTAAAACTTCCATCGATGAAGATCTCAATAATTGATGCCGGAAAACGATTCAACCGTGAATGGATCTTCAGGAACCTAAGCCTGGAAATGCATTCAAACCAGCACTATGCCATCACCGGTCACAATGGATCTGGCAAATCAACTTTTCTGCAATGCATAGCAGGTTCTTTGTATGCAACAGAGGGAGAAATAAAGTTCAGCCTGAATGGAAAGACACTGCAACCTGAA
>JBJOOI010000293.1:0-3218 GCA_046051375.1 Bacteroidota bacterium
CCATCATCCAATACCTGCAAGAGAATGTTCCAGACATCAGGATGTGCTTTCTCGATTTCATCCAGCAGCACAACACTGTATGGTTTTCTCCTGACCGACTCTGTCATCTGACCGCCCTCATCATATCCGACATAGCCTGGAGGAGCACCCACCAACCTGGATACGGTATGTTTTTCCTGGTACTCACTCATGTCAATGCGGGTCATCATGCTCTCATCATCAAACAGGTATTCCGCAAGGGTTTTGGCAAGTTCTGTTTTACCCACCCCAGTTGTCCCCAGGAAGATGAATGATCCAATGGGTCTGCGTGGATCCTGTAGGCCTGCCCTGCTTCTCCGGATGGCATCGGCAACGGCTGTAATGGCCTCTTCCTGCCCTACCACCCGCTCGTGCAGGTGCTCTTCCAACTGCAAGAGTTTTTCCCTGTCTCCCTGCATCATTTTGGCTACAGGGATGCCGGTTGCTTTCGCAACATTTTGTGCAATGTCTTCAGCATCAACTTCCTCTTTCAACAACCTTTTTTCTCCAGTTTTCGCAAGCTCTTCACTGAGTTCTACAATCTCTTCTTCTTTCTGTTTCACTTTACCATAGCGGATTTCAGCCACTGTTCCATAATCACCTTCCCGCTCTGCTTTTTCTGCCTGGCCTTTGAGCCTTTCAATCTCGGCTTTGGCGGTTTGTACTTTTTCAACCAGTTCTTTTTCTTCTTTCCATTTTGCCTTGAGGGTATCTCTTTCAACAGCCAGGTTGGCCAACTCGGTATTGAGTTCTTTCATTTTCACATCATCATTCTCCCTCTTGATGGCCTCCCTTTCAATTTCAAGCTGCCTGATCTGGCGTTCCAGTTTGTCCAATTCCTCAGGCATAGAATTCATTTCAAGCCTAAGCTTGGCAGCACTTTCGTCAATAAGGTCAATGGCCTTGTCTGGCAAGAAACGGTCTGTGATGTACCTGTTGGACAATTCTACTGCAGCAATGATGGCCTCGTCCTTGATGCGCACATGATGATGTGTTTCATACCTATCCTTGAGCCCTCTCAAAATGGAAACGGCATCTTCAACACTGGGTTCCTCAATCATCACTTTCTGGAACCTTCTTTCCAAGGCCTTGTCCTTCTCAAAATACTTCTGGTATTCATTGAGTGTGGTGGCACCAATGGCCCTGAGTTCTCCCCGGGCAAGTGCGGGCTTGAGAATATTTGCAGCATCCATGGCCCCATCGCCTCCTCCGGCACCTACGAGTGTATGGATTTCATCGATGAACAACAAGATCTCCCCATCGCTGTTGGCCACTTCCTTTACAACACCTTTTAATCTTTCTTCAAACTCTCCTTTGTATTTGGCCCCCGCAATCAACTGACCCATGTCCAGTGCATAGATCAATTTGTTTTTCAGGTTATCAGGCACATCTCCATTGACAATCCTCATGGCCAATCCTTCTGCAATGGCCGTCTTTCCTACACCGGGCTCACCCACTAGAATGGGATTGTTTTTTGAACGCCTGGTGAGGATATGCAGGGTTCTTCTGATCTCCTCATCCCTTCCAATCACAGGATCCAGCTTGCCTTGACGGGCCATCTCAATCAGGTTCTTGGCATATTTGTTGAGTGCATTGTATTGCGTTTCCTGGGTCTGGCTTTTTACTTTTTCTCCTTTCCTGAGCTCCTTGATGGCTTGCATAAGACCCGACTCGGTAAGGCCTGCTTCCTTCAGCATTTTGGCAACGGGATCATTTCCTGTCAACAAGGCCAGCATCAGGTGCTCGGGTGTCACAAACTCATCTCCAAACTTTCCCAGCAGTGAGCCCGCTCGCAACAAGGCATTGTTGGCTTCCCTGCTCAAGGCTTGCCCGGGTTCATTTTGAGATTTAGGCAATTTTGCCAATGCTTCCTTTAACTTTGTATTGAGGACCTGTATGGATACATTGTTCTTTTTGAGCAGGTATTCAACAGGTGAGTTTTTCTGCTCCAATAAACATTGAAGCAGATGATCGTTCTCGATATTGGGATTGCCTGCATTGAATGCCGCTTGTTGTGCAGATTGCACCACTTCGGATGCTTGTATGGTAAAGTTGTTTAAATTCATGATCTAGGATTTTAATGTTAACGTCAAATCATTCACCACATCGTAAAAACAGGTAATTATGACAGCATTTTTCAATAAAACATGTCGCAAATGCAGTCTGGCACTGATTTTCCTGCTATTCTTGCAGTCCAGTCAAGGCCAAACAGACTTTAGCGGATTGAATGCAATACTAAAACGGAATGAGAAGATCCTGGGCAAGGAATATGCAGTGGTTATTCAAAAAGCAGGAAAAAATATTTTCCTGAAGGAATCTGAAGAGTTCAAACTCAAAACACCTGCCCCCATTGCAGGCTCCAGCAAATGGCTCACCACAGCCATGGTCATGATTTTGGTGGATGAAGGCAAGATCAGCCTTGATGATCCTGTTACAAAATACATACCCATATTTGGAAAATACATGAAAGGTTACATCACCATCAGGCATTGTCTATCCCATACAAATGGCCTGGATACTGAGCCTGTTGGCATTTTGAAGATTGCACAAAAATCCAAATTTGCCAGCCTGGAAGAAGAGGTGAACAATTTCGCAACAAAAAAACTCATCGTGGACAATCCAGGAGAGGCATTTGCCTACGGCGGAATTGGTATCAATATTGCAGGAAGGGTGATTGAGGTAGTGACCAAAAAAACATTTGACAGGGTGATTACCGAAAAGCTTTTTCGCCCCATGGGCATGCGTACAGCCACCTTCTACAATGAGAGTGGCAATGCGCCCAATCCTTCAGGTGGTGCTGCTTGCTCTGCATTTGACTACCTCAACTTCATGCAAATGTTGCTCAACAAAGGCACATTCAACAACAAGCGTATTCTCAGTGAAAAAGCGGTTCAGGAGATGCTGACCATCCAATTTCCAGAACTGAGGGTGCGTTACACCCCGGCATTGGCCAAGGACTTCAAATATGCTTTGGGAAGCTGGGCGCAGGAAAGGGATGATGCTGAAAAAGGATTTGTATTTTCTTGCCCAGACATGTTGGGAACCTGGCCATGGATCGATACCAAAAGAAACTACGTTGGCATCGTATTTTCAAAAGAGGTGATTACAGGCCAGAAAAAAGAACTCGCTATCCAAATCAAAGAAGCTGTGGATGCAGCGCTGGAGCAATAAGGATCTCTTCCATGATTTCACCCAAGGAA
>JBJOOI010000294.1:0-3212 GCA_046051375.1 Bacteroidota bacterium
GATCATTCCAAGATCCGCTCCAAAATGGGAAACATTGCGTCCACCCAATGCCCCTGCCTGAGGGTGCAACTGAAGCCTCAAAAAATTAAATGCAGATGATCCTCCAAGGGTCTGTGAATGACCGCCAGTCAAGGCAAGCCCCAATAAACCCATCAAAATCAACCTAAGAACCATGACCGAAATTAATCATCGGTTTCCACAAATGAAAATCCCCCATGAAAATGGGGGAAGTTCTTTAACCCTTAAAACAACCAACATAAGAGCGTAATGCCCTTAATCGGGATATTTAACACATCTGATTTAAAAAAGGTTTACTCAATTAAAAAAAACTTATACCAGGGCCAGTTCCAGTACCTGCTGCATGGTCTTGACATAATGGAATTTCATTCCTTTAATGAACTCTGCATTGATTTCATTCACATCCTTCTCATTTTGCCAGCAAAGGATGATCTCTTTCAGACCAGCCCTTTTTGCAGCCAGCACCTTTTCCTTGATGCCACCAACGGGTAAAACCTGACCCCGCAAGGTTATCTCTCCGGTCATGGCCAGGTATGGCTTGACCCTCCTGCCGGTAAAGGCAGAGGCCAGGGCAGACATCATGGTAATACCTGCACTGGGACCATCTTTGGGTACAGCACCTTCAGGAACATGGACATGAACATTTTTCTTTTTGAAAAGCTCAGGGTCTATCCCATTTTTCTTGGCATTGGCATGCAAATAAGTATAAGCAGTATGGGCACTTTCTTTCATCACATTACCCAGATTTCCAGTAAGCTGCAGATCACCCTTCCCATCGCTCATGGTCGATTCAATGAAGAGGATATCCCCTCCAACGTAAGTCCATGCAAGGCCTACTGCAACACCCGGCATGTTCACGGTTTTGTAGAGATCATTGCTGTACCTGGGCTTTCCAAGTATCCTTGTGATGTCGTTCAAGGTGAGGATTGACTTCATTTTACCTTTGATGGCAACATCCTTTGCCAGGCTCCTCATGATGCTGGCTAATTGCCGATCGAGTTCCCTGACACCGCTTTCGCGGGTAAAATTTTCTATGATGTAGGTCATCACAGATGCACTTACCTTAAGGTTGTAATTCTTCAGGCCATGCAACTCCTTTTGCTTGGGAAGCAGGTGTGTCTGTGCAATCTTTTCCTTCTCTTCCACAGCATAACCAGAGAGATCAATGATCTCTAACCTGTCCCGGAGTGCTGGCTGAATGCTCTGTATGTCGTTGGCAGTGGCAATGAACAACACCTTGCTGAGATCATATTCCAGTTCGAGGTAATTATCGTAGAAACTGTTGTTTTGTTCCGGATCAAGCACTTCAAGCAGGGCTGAGGAGGGATCTCCACGGTGGTCCTTCCCTACCTTGTCAATTTCATCAAGGATCATCACGGGGTTGGATGATTTTACTTTCCTGATGGATTGTAAAATTCTTCCTGGCATTGCGCCGATATAAGTTTTACGGTGTCCCCTGATTTCGCTCTCGTCGTGCAGACCTCCCAGGCTGAACCTGACATATTTTCTGCCAATTGCACTGGCAATGCTTTTGCCCAATGATGTTTTCCCAATGCCAGGAGGGCCCACAAAACAAAGGATCGGGCTTTTCATGTCTCCCTTCAATTTGAGCACTGCCAGGTACTCAAGGATTCTTTCCTTGATCTTGTGCATGCCATAATGATCCTTGTCAAGCACTTTTTTGGCCTTCTTAAGGTCATAACTATCCTCTGTATAGTCTTCCCAGGGCAAATCAAGCATGAGGTCTACATGGTTGTATACAGTAGAATAATCCGGTGTGCTGGAGTGCATCCTTTCCAGCTTCTCAATTTCTTTTTGAAAAAGCTCTTTTGCCGCAGGCGTCCATTTTTTCAACTCTGCTTTTTTCTTCATCTCCTGGATCTCGCGGTCATTTGAATCTCCCCCCAATTCCTCCTTGATGCTTTTCAGTTGTTGCTGAAGGAAATAATCCCTTTGCTGTTTGTCGAGTTCGGTCTTGGTTTTGGTGGTCACCTTGTTTTTCAACTCAACGAACTGCAGTTCTTTCTGCAAAAGGTTCAAGAGCATTTCTGCCCTTTGACGCATGTCGCTCAGTTCCAACAACTGTTGCTTCTCTGAAAGATCGCAATTCAGGTTGCTGCCCACAAAATGAATCAGGAAGGAAGGATTCTCAATATTCCTAAGAATGATGGAAGCCTCGGTTGGAATATTGGGAGAGAGCTGAATGATCTGGCCCGCAAGATCTTTGATGGAAGCAACAGATGCATCGAATGGCTGATCATCCTTGATTACTTCTTCTTCTATGACGGCAACTTCACCCTTAAAATAAGGGTCTTCAGCAGTAACCTTGATGAGGGAAAATCTCTTCTTGCCCTGCAAAATGGCAGTTGTGCCACCATCGGGCATCTTGATGAGCTTGATGATCTTGGCCACTGTCCCAATGGTTACAAGATCTCCGATGCCAGGGTCTTCAATATTGCTGTCTTTCTGGGAAAGCACTCCTACCAATTTGTCAGTCTTGTAAGACTCCGCAATGGCCTTGATCGACTTGTCCCTTCCAACCGTTATTGGTATGACAACGCCTGGAAAAAGGACAGTATTTCTCAATGGCAGCAAAGGCAATTCATTTGGAATCAATGTATCATCGGTACCATCCCCCTCATTTTCATTAAAAGGTATAATGGGCATGAAGTCAACCTCATCCTCCTGTTGTAAAAAATTCATTTTAAGTTCCATGCTTGATCATTTAAGACAATATGACATATTCACCTCCCAATATTAAGGTTAATGAGGTTATTCCGTATATATCCCAACTTTGATGCCAACAAAAAATCCCGGCCAATGACCGGGATCCATTGAGGGATAATGGCCTAAAAAGCCAGGGAAACACCCAGTTGATAAGACTTGCTTTTCCATTTGTCCTGGCTGCTGAGATCGTTGATGTTATTCAACCCCGCGAGATACCGTCCATAGAACTTCAACTTAAACATATTGAACTGAACCCCGCCAACCATTGAAAGGTCTCCATTTTTGAACGCATTTCCTGCATTGGCAGTGGCTGTTTGGGTTTTGTCTACCAAGATGCCAAACTGAGGACCCGCCTGTAGGGTTATCAATTTTGTGGGTCTAATGTTCAAAAGAACCGGGATAGACAAATATGTCAATTCTATGCTGGTGAGAGAACCCAACGAAGGTTGATAGAGGGCTGAAATTGT
>JBJOOI010000295.1:0-3201 GCA_046051375.1 Bacteroidota bacterium
CCTTCGAGTGAGTTCAAAAGAACCCTGCGAAGTGCGTTACCAATGGTAACACCATATCCTGGTTCAAGCGGACGGAATTCGAATTGTGCTTCGAAGTCGGTTGCTTTCTGGAGGACTATTTTGTCCGGCTGCTGGAAATTTAAAATGGCCATATTTAAACTCCTTTTACTTGTTAATTCCCAATTGTCTTGGGAAAACGGGTGATATGAAACCCAGATGCCATGAGGCATCAGGAAGATTACTTAGAATACAATTCAACGATCAACTGCTCCCTGATGTTTTCAGGAACATTTTCCCTTACAGGGAATGCGATGAAGGTTCCAGACATTTGGGCCTCACTGAAGTCAACCCATCCAATTTTTGGATTTCTTGGTCTCATCAGGGACTTGATGCTCTCGCTTTCTTTGCTCTTATCAGCAATGGTGATGACATCACCTGGCTTCAACTGATATGAAGGGATGTTAACCACCACATCATTCACCATCACGTGCTTGTGCGAAACAAGCTGACGAGCAGCTGGTCGGGATGGAGAAATACCCATGCGGTAAACAGTATTGTCGAGACGAGACTCCAACAAGATGATCAGGTTTTCACCAGTTACACCTTTGATACGAGCCGCTTCTTCAAATGTCTTGCGGAACTGACGCTCCAAAAGACCATAAGTGTATTTTGCCTTTTGCTTTTCCTTCAGCTGGATGGAATATTCACTTGGCGCCTTGCGCTTGCGTGATGCTCCGTGCTGACCTGGAGGAACACTGTTCTTGTCTAGATACTTACCATTTCCGAGGATCGGCTCACCGAACTTCCTGCAGATTTTTGTTTTGGGACCTGTGTAACGTGCCATTGTAATGTGTTTTGATTTTTTAAAAAATGACAGGGGATTATAAAAAAATCATAAAACTGAATCTCCTGCCCTGATATAAATGATAATTATACGCGACGCTTCTTTGGAGGACGGCAACCATTGTGTGGAAGTGGTGTGATGTCTTTGATCATTACAACCTCGATACCGGAATTGGCCAGTGCACGAATGGCACCTTCCCTACCAGCACCTGGTCCTTTTACATAAACATCAACCCTCTTCAAGCCAGCCTCAAGTGCTACACGTGAAGCATCTTGTGCCGCCATTTGGGCTGCATAAGGAGTGTTTTTCTTGGAACCCCTGAAGCCCATTTTACCGGCGCTACTCCAGGAAATAACCTGTCCTGACTTGTTGGTCAAACTGATGATGAGGTTGTTGAAGGTGGCGTTGATGTGGGCATCTCCGAAACTGTCAACTTTTACCACTCTTTTCTTAGCAGCCGCTTTGGCGCTGTTTTGTTGTGCTTTTGCCATAATTTTTTTAAACTAGGTACTCAAAAAAATTCAGTCTTTTCAGACCCTGTTCAACCCTCGATTGCACCCGATTTTCCGGCGATGAACAGCAAATAATGGTGCAGTATATAATGAGAGAAAAGCGGCATAGCCACTTTTCAGTTTCATTTATTTCTTGGCGGCCTTTTTCTTGCCTGCAACCGTCTTCCTCTTACCCTTTCTTGTACGGGCATTGGTTTTGGTACGCTGACCCCTTACTGGAAGTCCTTTACGGTGACGAAGACCACGGTAACAAGCGATATCAAGCAAACGCTTGATAGACATTTGTGTTTCAGAACGCAGTTGACCCTCAACCTTGAACTCATTGGTGATGATGGTCCTGATCGCATTCAGTTCATCATCATTCCACTGGTTTACTTTTTTATTTACGTCAATTCCTGCCTTTCCTAGAATGTACTGGGCAGTTGACACTCCGATACCATAGATGTAAGTGAGACCAATTTCTCCCCTTTTGTTCTTTGGCAAATCAATACCTGCGATACGGGCCATAGATGTTTATTGTATTTGTTCGATTGAATGATTGAGTAAAGATTAACCCTGGCGTTGCTTATAACGTGGATTTTTCTTGTTGATAACATAGAGTTTACCTTTCCTGCGGACGATTTTGCAATCCGCACTGCGCTTCTTGATGGATGCTCTTACTTTCATATCTCTGGTTTGGGCTCCTTGGAGCGGTTTTTATTTATACCTGAAAATGATTCTTCCCCTCGTCAAGTCGTATGGACTCATCTCAACCCCAACCCTGTCACCGGGAAGAATACGGATGTAGTGCATCCTCATCTTACCTGAAATGGTTGCCAATATCTCATGCCCATTTTCTAACTTCACCTTGAACATAGCATTGCTTAGCGCCTCTATGATATTACCGTCCTGTTTAATGAGTGCTTGTTTTGCCATGGTTTTTGGGAGCGCAAAGATAAGATAATCAATGGAATTAGTAAAAAAACTTTAAGATATTTTAACGAAACGTCAATTTCTCAGATTGACGAGGGTTTTGCCGTCTGGAAACAAAAATAAGAATAAATTACAACTGCCTGATATTCAATGATATGAAAAAAATAGTGCTGCTTTCAGATACACATGGCTTTATGGATGATCGATTCCTCCCCCATTGCAAAGGAGCAGATGAAATCTGGCATGCCGGAGATATTGGGGAGAGGGGCATTATTGAGCAATTGTCGGAGTTGGCTCCTGTGAAAGCTGTTTATGGAAATATTGACGGCCATCCGCTGAGGCATGAACTTCCTGAATGGCTTGAATGGGAAACAGAGCAGGTGAAAGTGCTGATGACCCATATCGGAGGAAGACCACCCAAATTTGCAGGAGAGGTTAAAGAAAAAATTGCCAGTTCAAAACCTGCCATTTTTGTCTGCGGTCATTCCCACATACTGCTGGTTCAGTTTTATGCAGGAATGAACTGCCTTCACCTCAATCCGGGAGCTGCCGGAAGAAGTGGATGGCACAAAGTACAAACCCTGCTGAAGTTTTGTATTGACGGAAAAGATATCCGCAACATGGAGGTAATAGAACTGAAGAGAAAGCCCTTGGCTGGGGAACAGAATACTACATTCCCGGGAAAAGAGGTCTAGCAACCAACCCCCTGAATGGCCAGGGAACAGCAACCAAAATCAAGACCAATGCCACAAGGAAATAAGTAAAGGCTTTTTTGTACTTGGTTGTATCATCAAAATTCTTTTTTGCCGTGGCATGTCCAAATGTAATCAAGATAATTGCCAATATCATTGAAACAGGATGCTCCATCTGAAAAAATCTCAGGTATGGGTCTTTCATCATCGAAACACCTTCCGGCTTTACATATGAAAAAAT
>JBJOOI010000296.1:0-3196 GCA_046051375.1 Bacteroidota bacterium
TGAAGGGTAACCTAAGCCATAATATTTTGCTCCAGGATGATGACGTAGTGCGTGTGCCAGCCTATTCCAAGCGTGTTGCCATCAAGGGCGCAGTAAAGAAACCCGCCATTTTTGACATGAAGTCACCGGAGGATGCTTCCATGATCATGGACTATGCCGGTGGTATGTCGGATATTGCCTTCAAGGAGATGATACGCATCAAGCGGCTTGGTACACAATCCCGTGAGGTACTTACGCTCAATTCAAAAGACATCAAAGGCTATCAGCTGATGTCTGGCGATACTTTAGAGGTTGATTCTCTGGCAAAACGTTTTCTCAACAGAGTGATAGTCAGCGGTGCAGTTTACTACCCTGGAGATTATGGCCTTTCCAGTTTTTCTTCTCTCAAGGCCTTGATCGCACATGTACAACCCAAAGAAAATGCCTATTTCAATCGGGCCATTCTTCGCAGGTTGAATGCAGATTTGAGCCCATCCTTCATTCAGATCAATATCACTGATTTGCTCAATGGTAAAAATGATTTAGGGTTGCAAAAAGATGACTCCATTCACATTTTTGAAAAAGAGCAGATCCGCGAAAAATATTTTGTTACGATAGAAGGTGAAGTAAACAAACCCAGCTTTTTCACGTATGCCGATGGCATGCGCGTACAAGACCTGATTTTGATGGCCAACGGAATACGTGATGGGGCTACTCTTCAGCGCATTGAAATCTCCCGGAGGCTTCGTCAACAATCCAATGGAAAAGATACCACGGTGTATTCAATCATTGAATCGATCGACATCGATCCGAAAAATTTTGACATCAGCTCTCTTGATCTGGTTTTGCAGCCATACGATATTGTTTACATCAGGCGATCTCCATCTTATCGGGAGCAAACCAATGTAATGGTGGAGGGAGAGGTGATGTTTCCTGGGAAATACACTTTACAAGGAGCCAATGAGCGCTTGTCTGAGGTAATCAAAAGGGCAGGGGGGCTGAAGAAGACTTCATTTGCTGAAGGGGCCATGTTGATCAGAAAGACTTTTCAGGGGTCAACATCAAGTGATTCCACCATATTTGAAATCAAGTATGACCTGATCAAAAACAAGAACAAACAGGTTAAATTGAATGAATCAGCCAACAATGTTGATACTGCAGGAATATCAAAAGAAACCCTTGACATGTTTTCATCTCAAAAGCGGGTTGCTGTTGATTTGGTGAAAGCCCTTGAGAATCCAAATTCTCTGTATGATATCATCATGGAGGAGGGCGATATCTTGAAAATTCCAAGAACGCAGCAGACTGTTCAGTCATTTGGTGAAGTGAACTACCCTCAGCAGTTGGCGTATGAGGAAGGCATGCAATTCAAAAAGCTCATCAAAGCATCTGGTGGTTTTGCAAGTACTGCATCCAGAAAGCACGCCTATGTACTTGAAGCCAACGGAAAGGTGAGGAGTACTACCCGATTCCTTTTCTTCAATTTTTATCCCAGGGTTAGTCCTGGTTCTGAAGCCTACGTTCCGCAGAAAAAATCAAGGGAACCCCTTTCAAAAGGAGAGGCCATCGGTATTACTTCTGGCTTGGTTTCATTGGCTGGTGTAATGTTGGCCATCATCAATTCATTGAAATAACATGTTCGATCCTAAACCAGTCAAAATAGATACCGACCAGATCAGGTTACTGATAGGAAGTTATTTAATTCACCTGAGAAAAAAGGCAGGCTTAATATTATTTATTGTTGTTTTAGGTATGGTTGGCTCTTTTGCATGGAACTTAACCACTTCACCCATCTATCAGGCTAAATGCACATTTGTTCTTGAAGAAAAATCCAGTGGTGGTGGGGGCATAGCGGGCCTGGCTTCTCAATTTGGTTTTGATCTTGGTTCATTGGGTGGAGGATCAGGGAACTTTTTTTCTGGAGATAATATCAATGATATCATTTCATCTTCAACGGTCATGGATGAAGTGTTGCTCTCTAAATCAGATAGTACAACAACACTTGCAGATTTGTATTTGAATGCCTCAGGAATGAGGAAGGCTTATGGATGGAAGGATAAATTAAATGGATTCTCATTTGCAAAAAAACACACAACCGACGAAGATCATACACTCAGGGATACTGCTTTGTTGGTGATCCGTGAGAAAATCCTTGAGAAGTCGCTTTTGATCGACAAGGCCAATAAAAAGGGATCCATTTTTGGTTTGCAAGTAAAAAGTTCAGATCCCGTATTTGCGAAATTATTTACAGAGCGCCTGGTGTCTGTTACCAGCAACATGTATATTGATATTAAAACCAGAAATCTCACGGGCAATATCGCTAAACTTGAAAAAAGGGCCGATTCACTTCGTCAACTTTTTGGTTCAAAATCAAGGCAGTCATACTCTCAACAAATACTGGATGCCAATGAGGCCTTCAAGATGAACCTGGCCAATACGGAAATCAGTCAACGCGACAAATCGGTCATCTTTGAAATCTATGCTGAGGTGATGAAAAATCTTGAAGTCAGCCGCATGCTCCTCATCAATCAAATGCCTGTAATTCAGGTGCTTGACAGACCCAAAGATCCTTTGGTGGATGTGCGTATGCCATTGTTCAAGCTGCTCGCCATTGCATTTCTGTTGAGCATCGTCATTGGAATTCTTTTGGCTACATTTTCATTTCGGATGCCACAAGGAAACGGGGAATGAGTAAAGCATTGGTTTTCCTCAGATCATTTGGCGATTTTACGATCGCCATTTCTGTATTAAGGAAGTCCTCTATCCTTGAAGGGTATGTTTTCTATGCTTCAAAACATCTTGAGCCGCTTTACATTGATCTGAAAAATTCATTGCCGGATATCGATCTCAATATTCATTTCATCGACCTGGAGATTAAAAAAAAGGTATTCGGTTTCTTCACCAATAAACATTCCATTGAACTGCATTCTTTCAGGGAACTGATGAATTTGAGGCGATGGGTGAGGGGAATGAGCAATGGAGATGTGTATTTTGAGCAGCGCCGCAAGCAATGGATGATTGCACCTTACATGGGCAAGACATTTCCCTATATACACAAGAAGTCGCGCAATATCTATCAATCCTATTTTCAACATTTTGGTGTGGAACAAGGCCTTTTGTCCATTCACAATCCTTCTCGCTCCGAGTTGAAAAAAATTCTGGTATTGCCTGAGTCCAGAAAATCATCCAAGTCTTTTAAGCCCTTGTTTATCCATCA
>JBJOOI010000297.1:0-3189 GCA_046051375.1 Bacteroidota bacterium
CCCGAAAATGATTATGGGCGATATAATTACCGGGCAACATCGCCATGGAAGCTGGTCTTGAGTCGATATGAACCCCTCCACCATAATACCTGATCTTACCACAATGTTCAACCGTGTTACGGGTGATGCGATTCATAATAGGGAATACAGTTGATGCTTTTTCACCAGGAGTATAAATCTTGGTATCATCCATATATGACAAGCGGGATCCAGTTAAAAGCACACCGCCACCACCCGAGTTTGTAACAGTGTTATTGTCAAAAATATTATTTCGACTGTCCAGATGCAGCCATAAGGCATACCCGCCAATGTTATTGAAACTGCAGTCTGTCAAACCACAGTCCTGAGTATTCTCAAACATTACAGCACAATCGGTGTGAACCCTTGCCTCTATCTGTCCTAATGTATAGGTCGTATGACTGAAATTAAAACCCTGAAAATGAATATTTTTAACTGCTATGTCCTTTTCCACATCTCCTTTCAGGTAAAATATCCTGTTGAGGTAAGGGAAAATGATTTCTGAATCGTTAGGCGACTTCCCCTCCAATGGCTTGTAGAATAATGTGGCCTTCTGATGGTCTAGGTACCACTCACCAGGCATGTCCAGCTCTTCCCTGACACCTTCAATCCAAAACCAACTTCCTTTATCAATCTCACCATGCTGTTCCCGAGGGCCCAACTTGATGACTGATTTTTCAATATCGACAGCTGTTACATCATTCCATTGATTGAAAAAACGCCAGCGGGGCACCAGGTTGACCTGTGCGTCGGATTCCAGACCCCAGCTTTTTTTAATTTTCCCTACCGGAATTTGCACTTCATTTTTTGTATTGGCAACAGAATAAAGAAAAGGATTATCCAACTCGGCATTGGGATAACGGGCCCGAACAGCCCTTTTACCATTCACAAAAAGCTGACGAAAGTTCAGGGGCAGCTCGGGCTTTTTTGAATATTTTTCTGCTTCGTTGTCATTTCTTTTCCAATTCCTTGTTTCAGGGATTGAAACAAACCAAACGCCATCATTTCCTTTTTTCCAGGAGCCACTGATGCGTTTCCCTCCACTCAAAATAACTTTTTCTCCTTCCGCAGCCTTCCATACGATTGGCGACGCTTTTGCACCTGAATCTTCCGCAGTAAACTCAATTGTCTCTGAGAAATAATAAGTTCCACCGCGCACAATCACTTCAATGGAACCCTTGAAACCAGATTGCTTTACAATCCTAACAGCCTTTTGTGCAGCCTCAAAACTGGCCAAGGGTTTCTGAATAGAACCATCGTTGGAATCCTTTCCCTGAAGAGCAACATAGATCTTTTTTGTTTCCTTGTCAGGAAGCTGAAAGGAAAGTAAAAATATCATGCTGAAAGCGAGTAATCCAAAAACATTTTTCCTGAACATAGATTAATTTTTCAATAGTTTTTGCAATTGCTTGCCCAATACTTCATAGCCCTTATTGTTTGGATGCAGCCCGTCGTTAAAAAATACTTCATTGACTTTTCCACTTTCCATAAACAACTCCTTTCCAATGTCTGCAAATCCAACATGCTCTGATCCTGCCATTTTGCGCATATTTTTATTGACAACAACAATACGGTCCTCATAGTCGCGCCTTGGATAAATACCCAGCAGTGTTATCTCAGCTTTGGGCTGATGGCTTTTGATTACCCTCACCAAAAAACGAAGACCCTCCAATATTTCTTCATTGCTGTTGACCCGCAGATTATTGGTCCCAATATTGATCAATATTTTTTCCGGACTGATATCTTTCAATTCATCGTGATAGATCCTCCAGAGAACATTTTCAATTCGATCAGCCCCAAATCCAAAATTTCTCACCTCATAAGGGGCAAGATATTTCTGCCAGGATTCATTGCTCTTGGCATTTGGCTTTCCACCCCAGTTATGGGTTATGGAATTCCCTATCAACAATACCTTATTGGATTCTGTTTTGTTCAATGCCAGTATGGATTTATGACGCCCCTCCCAGTCATAGCCGGCTGGCGTCCTTCGCTGGCGAATGGGAATCTGCGTTTTCAAAGTACCAACCGGCTCCATGAATATCTCCCGTAGTTTTTTCTCGTAAGCGGCTGCGTATCGCATCATGCCAATGTCGTTGGGGTGGGATCCGTCCGACATCTCATCCAATTGAATATTGATTTCCTTTTGGGTCAGCAGGTGTAAACCATTGATGTTTTCACCTTTCAATTGGTTCAATGCTGCTGCTAATACTCTATTAGAAAGATCAGCATAGGATTGTCGATTGGGATGTAAATACCCATCGGCATACCCGGCATGCTCAGTGCACAATATGGGGGTGTGGGGATGTCTTGCCCTTATGACCTTAATTGCGTCAATAACAGACTGTATCAGACGAATGGAATCAAGGGGTGCACTCGCCAAATCAAGCAATCCATCAAAAACATAGATTCTGGCATCAATTTGATTGACCTGTTCAATCAAATCTTTTTCAAGTATACCATTTCCAGAAAATACCAGTTTGACAATATTTCGGTCTAATTGACGAGACAAAACATTTGTCCACGCAAGACCGGGACGTGAAGCTCCTTCTCCTTTAACGATAGAAGAACCAAAAACAACGATGGGCTTTTCTGGACGAATGGGAAGTACATTGAAAAGACTCCCTTGAGGCACCCCAATTTGCAGATCTTCTATCGAATTAGATAGCGGAAAAAAAAGCTCATACTCCCTGCCCAGCTTGTGAAAATTGTCGTTGGGAAGAAGCTGGGAAAAAATATAATTTCCTGAATCAGGGATCCCAATATTTGGAGCAGCCCAATGCCATAATCCGTCACTGTCAATGGCATAAAGATCAACACCATTTGCAGCAGTCTCAGAGAAAATGTTTTGTGTTTTGGAAGCAGTTATTTTATAACGAACAATAATTTCAGGAGCATTAGAAACGAAACGCATCGAATGTCCTGCACTTTGGCGAGACTGTAGCTTCCACCAAACAATGTCTGTTTGAGCAGATGTCATTAAAAAAATGGATTGAAAAAATAATATAACGAAACCTCTCATGAATTGATTATTCAACGTTGTCAGAAGAATTATAGCTTATAATTTACAGAAATATTTGTTATGAAATCCATTCCTACCGATCAGATTACTGTCCTTATGTTTTCATGCAACATCTTGCAGAGAAAAGATTTCCAGGGGCCATTTTGTTTTTC
>JBJOOI010000298.1:0-3171 GCA_046051375.1 Bacteroidota bacterium
CAGCCTCATGGCCATCCTTGAGT
Organism: Bacteroidota bacterium; assembly: GCA_046051375.1. Classification (GTDB taxonomy): domain Bacteria; phylum Bacteroidota; class Bacteroidia; order Chitinophagales; family Chitinophagaceae; genus Pollutibacter. Next base: position 24 of record JBJOOI010000298.1, read on the forward strand.
TGTTTGAGCCCTTCCATCGCGTCACCGAGCATTTCATCTTCCGTCAGCATTTCCTCCAATTGTCTTTTCGCTTCATCCCCCAAATCATTGTTCAGGTATTCCATCACAACAGTATTGTCTGGAACTGAATTGTTTGGCAGGATATGAGGTTTTTTAGTTGACATTTTCCCTGATTTTTTTTTCGAGAATGATTCTCAGGTTTCTTTTTCCATTCTGGATATGGCTTTTTACCTGTGAGAAGGAAAAGCCGGTCTTGGTTTCGATTTCATGGTAGGATGATTTCTCGAGGTAGAACATTTCAACACAAATCCTTTGTTCCGGATTGAGCTCATGCAATGCTGCTTTGAGGTGATGGGACTGTTCTTCCATCAACAGCTCTTTCATTTTTAGTTCTTGGTCTGTGAGCAGTTCTGCACTGGCTTCTTCAGGCAGCTCATCGGTGGTCCCAGGTTTTGAGGACCTGCTTCGCAATTGCATCAGACAATGGTTTTTGGCCACACTGTAGATCCAGCTTTTGAAAAATGGGATTTCATATTTTCCGACTTCTCCCAATGCCTTCTCAAACACATGCTGGGTGGCATCTTGCGCGTCAGTTGCATTGCGAAGGTATTTCATGCAAACGCCAAACACAAGCAGGCTGTATCGCTCAAACAGCCATCCCAGCCACTTGCTGTCAGCAGTTTTTCTGAAATGCTGCAACAGTTCAGCATCGGAATATGTAGGATGGGAATGCATCAAATCTTCAATATTGCCTTGCTATGAAGATGTAAAAATGAAGGAATTGCATATTATTTTTTTCCTGAGAAAAGAAGTTTAAGCGCAAGCAAGATCATCACTACCGCAAAAACTTTTTTTACGGTGTCTTGTGGCAGACTGAGAGAAAATTTGCTGCCCAGGTAACTACCGACCAAAAAACCAACAGCCAGCAGCCCTGCATATTTAAAATCAACATGACCTTTTTTGTAATAGTTGATTACACCAAGTATGCCCACTGGAAATAACAACATCGCCAGGGAAATGCCCTGTGACTGGTGTTGGCTGAGCCCAAGCAAAAGTACCAGCGCAGGAACGATGATGACACCACCGCCTATGCCAACCATTCCGCCCAAAAATCCAGCAGCCAATCCAATGAGGATCAGGTATATGATTATTTCCATTGTTGATTTTTTGGATTCCATTTTATTTGATCAGGTATGCGCCGAGGATAACCGCCAGGATTCCAAGGACTACAGAAAGGATGATGTAAAGAAGGGCAGTCAGGTACTGTCCGGATTTGAACAGTTCAAGGTTTTCGAAAGCAAAGGCGGAAAATGTGGTGAAGCCACCACAGAATCCTGTTGCGAGCAAAAGCTTGATCTCTGATCCAGTGGTGGCGTTTCGGGAAGCAATGGCATAAATCATGCCGATGATAAAGCAACCGATCAGGTTGATTAGAAAAGTTCCCAATGGGAACTGGGTAGTATTCTTTGAATGGATCATCAGTGAAGTGATGTAGCGTACTGAGCCACCGGCTGCACTTCCAGCCAATACAAGCAATATGTTTTTCAGGTCAATCATTCAATCGGAAGATTGCCGGAAAATGTATACTTGAAATCAACTTTCCAGGTTTTTTCACTCCTGACAACCTTGAGGTCCATGGGTTTCATGGAATAGGAATTGGAGAAGCTGATGATGCTGACGCTGTCATTCTGGTTCTCAACTTTGTTGATGATGATGGAGGCAGATTTCAATTGGAGCTTTTCCTTTTGGGGCTGCTTTTTCATGTAAGCCTGGTAACGCCCGAACAACTCAATATCCTCCGGGTCATTGAGCAGATAAAGGTTGGCTTTTTCATAGTTGCCATCCAGTACTGCACGCACAAACTCACGGCCTGCATCCAATGGGTCCTCTGGCATTTTAAACCCCTCGGGCTCATTGCAAGAAAATACCAATCCTGTGATGAGCATGCAAAAAAACCATCTGGATAACAATTTAACCTGCATCATGTTGTTCATTTTCCTTGTCATATGCCTTGATGATGGCTTTGACCAACCTGTGCCTGACGACATCTTCTTCGTCCAGTTCAATGTGGGCAATACCATCAATGTTTTTAAGAATTCTTGTTGCCTTGATCAATCCACTTCTTTGGTTTTTCGGCAAATCCACCTGAGAAAGGTCGCCGGTAATGATGGCCTTTGCATTGGCGCCAATCCTTGTGAGGAACATTTTGATTTGAAGGTCGGTGGTGTTCTGTGCTTCATCCAGGATGATGAAAGCGTGGTCCAGTGTTCTTCCCCTCATGTAGGCCAGTGGTGCAATTTCTATGACCCTCGTGCTCATGTAATAACCCAATTTATCCGCGGGAATCATGTCATCCAGCGCATCATACAATGGTCTCAGATAAGGGTCAATTTTTTCCTTCAGGTCTCCAGGAAGAAATCCAAGGCTTTCACCCGCTTCAACTGCAGGCCTGGTCAAGATGATTTTTTTGACCATCTTGTTTTTAAGTGCCCTTACAGCCAGGGCTACAGCAGTATATGTTTTTCCAGTTCCTGCAGGGCCAATGGCAAAAATCACATCGTTCTTTTCTGCCAGGCTCACCATCTTTTTCTGGTTGAGGGTTCTGGCGCGAACTGATTTTCCGTTTGGACCAAAGACCAGCACATCATGTGGATTCTTTTCAACAAAATTGTCAATCACTTCTGCATCATCTCCACCCAGGATTTGTTCAAAATAATTATGGCTTACGTTGCCATTCCTTTCCAGGTATTGAACCAGCGTTTCAATTTTTTCCTTGGCCTGTGCAATCTGTTCCTGAGCTCCGCTCAGCTTGATTTGTGTGCCTCTGCTTAGGATTTTTAACAGGGGAAATCGTTTTTTCAGCAGGTCCAGTTTCCCATTGTTGACGCCAAAAAATTCGATGGGATTGATGGAGTCAAGGTTGATGATGGTTTCAGTCAAAGTGGCGGATTTTAGGTTTTTAGTTGATCGATTCTCGTTCTATTCAAATTTAATTCTTTGCTGACGAATAACCCTCAACTTACTTATCAACAACTGTGGGAAAACAAACCATTCGCTAAAATTTAACTATTAGGGAATGTTAAGGCAATGAAATCCTATCAATGCATGGCCTTCAAGGCTGCGATTGTTCCCATGGGGTCATTGGCTG
>JBJOOI010000299.1:0-3163 GCA_046051375.1 Bacteroidota bacterium
CGGTGAACTTACCAACGGAATCAAGTATTATTATCAAATCAGAAAACGGAGTGGGTACAATGCCACCTATAGTGTATGGAGTGAGGTGATGGAAGTCATGCCAGGTACAAGGGAATACATGAAAAAAAAAAGTTCCACTAACGGATTTGAAGCATCCATAGCGGAAAGCCAGACGGGATCTCTGCCCCTCAGGTTTTCTCCTGACAGCACGTACGGCTTCCCTTTCATTGAAAATTGGCAGGACTCCTCTGAAACATTTGTACGCAAGGGTTTGGGGAAATTCGCACAGAAGATGAAACAGAAAAACGGAAGCCTTTGTATTGCTTTCCTTGGTGGAAGCATTACCAGGGCTCATGATCAATACCGTCAGCAGACGCTCAATTTTATCCAATCCATGAATCCATCCCTGAAAATAACAGGAGTGAATGCCGGGGTTTCCGGAACCGGTACTGATCTTGGTGCCTGTCGTTTGCAGGACCAGGTATTGAAATACAAACCCGATCTTTTGTTTGTTGAATTTGCTGTCAATGGCGGTGATTTTGCTGCAATGGAAGGTATTGTCAGGCATGTGAAAATTTCCTCACCATCAACAGCCATTTGTTTTATCTATACGATTTCCGGTGAGCAGCACAAGGCCTATACCGCAGGGAGAATTCCTGAATACATCAGTGGCCTGGAAAAAATCGCTGCGCATTATCAACTGCCATCCATTCACATGGGATTGAGGGCTGCCCAACTCGAAAGCCTTGGAAAGCTTGTTTGGAAATCCAAGGAGGATGTAGAAGGGAAAACAGTTTTTTCAAGAGACGGTGTTCACCCTACAAGACAAGGAGGAGACCTTTATGCAGCAGCCATTGCGCGGGGATTGAATAAAATCTTGGGTGGGAATGCAAATTACAATGTCGCAATTCCAACAGCCTTGTATGGAAACGAATGGGAAAACGCCAACATGATTGATCCTGCGCAGTATGCAAGCTTGACGGGTCAATGGCAGCAGGTGACTACTGCAGACAACAAGGATCTTTCAACCTTTGCATCATGGTTTCCATACATATTGAAAACCGAAACACCCAATTCAAGTTTGTGCTTCCGTTTTTCAGGCACAGGTTTTGGTTTTTTTGATATTGGCGGACCTGAGGTGGGACAGGTTTCGATAACAGTGGATGGAGTACCCGCGTCACTGGTTCGCACCAGCGGATCAAGAAGCTGGGTGTTGAACAATGATCCTGCCATTACAGGTAAAAATACCTTGAACCGTTTCAATGAATATTGTTTTGGACGGTACAGGGGGCAATTTGAATTGATGCGTGTAAAGGAGGGTGTTCACAAGGTTTGTTATGTTTTATCCAACGAAAAAATTGACAAGTCAACGTTTGTATCAAAAACCACAGACGAAGATTTTAGGAACAATCCATTGAAATACGAAAAGCAGACCTTTTATCTCGGCAAAATATTGTTGTTGGGTAAACCGCTAAACAAGTAATGATTGTATGAAAAAAATAATCCTTTCAACCTTAGTATTTTTTCTATTTGTTTTTTCTTCTCTTGCCCAGGAGTTGGATGTATCCAAATGGATTCAACCGGTGGACCTCAGTGCAAGATTCAGATTGGACAGCTTCATGGTTTGGTGTGGTTCTGCTGTCAAGGGTGATGACAACAAATACTATTTATTTTACAGCCGTTGGCCAAGAAAACTTGGACACCTTGCATGGGCTACACATAGCGAGGTTGCTGTGGCGGTGGCGGATCATCCCACCGGCCCATACACGCATGTGAAAGTGGTTTTGCCCAAAAGGGACAAAAAGTTTTGGGATGCTGATGTGACCCATAATCCAACCGTTCACAAGTTTGGTAAAACTTACTACCTGTATTATATGGGCAATTATGGTAACGGCGAGTGGTGGGATCACCGGAATCACCAAAGAATTGGTTTGGCAACGTCCAAGAGTCCTTTGGGTCCATGGAAGCGTGTTCAAGAACCTTTGGTCGATACCACTACAAATGGATTTGATCATGTCATTGCGTCCAATCCTTCAGTCATGAAAAGACTTGATGGCAAATACCAAATGATTTACAAGGGTGTCAGCAAGGGACCCATGCCATTTGGTGGAGTGGTGACGCATGGGGCTGCATTGGCCGATAAACCCGAAGGGCCTTTTGTGAAAACTCCCTATAAAATATTCATCAAGGATACCGTGAAATTTGCGGCTGAAGATCCATACATCTGGGCACAGGATGGTAAATACTGGGCAATTGTCAAAGACATGAAAGGTGTTTTCACCAATGCTGGTACAAGCCTTGCTCTATTTGAATCAGCCGATGGTTTTGATTGGAAACTTTCTCGGCATGCATTGGTATCTACCACAGTTATTCCCTGGAAATCAGGTTCCAAAAAAGTTGAAAAACTGGAACGCCCGCAGTTATTGATAGAAGATGGAAAGCCAACCGTATTGTTTTGTGCTGTCTATGATGGCAATGATAATTACAATGTTGCCATTCCACTTGATTCGACTCCGAAAGATCCTGTTGCAATGAACCTTCCTGGAAAGGGCTTCCAGTTGTTGTATGAAGATCATTTTGTTGGCAATACATTGAATGAGCGTGATTGGCAATACAGAACAGGTCGACGCACTGGCATGGGATACATGGACGGACTCAATTTGAAAGAAAATGTTTTTGTCAAGGACAGCGCCTTGCATATTGCGGTAAAGCATGAGTTGATTGATGGGAAATGGGAAAATACAGGTGGTGGCATCATCAGCAAACACAATTTTGGCTATGGATATTATGAAACCCTGTCCAAGCCTTTCATGGAAGGTCATGGCGTCCATACCTCTTTCTGGCAGCGGGGTGGAGCCAATCCCAACAACAATATTTTTGAGATAGATTCTTATGAGATTGATTCCAAAACATGGGTAGCCACCAACAATTTATATGTTGATCTACCTTACAATGGATACAGTTACACCCCTTGGCCGCACAGGGCACAGGTGCCCTTTAAGTTTCAGAAGGATGGATGGTTCCTGGATGCATATGAATTCACTCCAGAGGGCGTCATTTTTTATGACAACGGAAATATTGTTGCCAAAGCAGAATACAATGATTTAAATGCCCACCAGGTGGTTTGGTTGACAGCACTCAATGGTGTGGGCAAAGTGGATTC
>JBJOOI010000300.1:0-3540 GCA_046051375.1 Bacteroidota bacterium
GGAATTCAACTGGGACATCAAACCCCTTTACAATGTCATCGCAAAAATGAAAGGTTCCTTGTTTCCTGACCAGTGGGTCATCAGGGGCAATCACCATGACGGCTGGAACATGGGAGCAGCGGATCCCATCAGTGGCATGGTGGCAGAAATGGAAGAGGCAAGGGTAATTGGCGCATTGGCCAAGAAAGGTTTTCTGCCCAAGCGGACACTTGTTTTTTGCGCATGGGATGGGGAAGAGCCAGCACTGTTGGGATCCACAGAATGGGTTGAAGACCATGCTCAAGAGCTGCAAAAGAAAACAGTGGCCTACCTTAATTCAGACGGCAACAGCAGAGGGTTTTTGGGAATTGGTGGATCCCATGCCCTGGAAAACTTTTTCAATGAAGTTGCAGCTGATGTGAAAGACCCCCAAACAGGCGTGAGTGTGCTGGAAAGAAAATATGCCAAAACATTGGCATCAGCAGACCGAAGTGCAAAGCCCAAAATCCTGGGGAACAAATACATGAAAATCAGTGCACTTGGTGCAGGGTCGGACTATTCCCCTTTCTTTCAGCATCTTGGTATTCCTTCCGCCAACATTGGCTTTGGTGGAGAGGGCAGTGGTGGTGAATACCATTCCATTTACGATTCTTATGATCATTTTACCCGTTTCAAAGACCCCGGTTACCATTACGGTACGGCCTTGGCCAAAACGGCTGGTCGTGCCATGTTGCGCCTGGCCAATGCGGATGTCCTGCCCTTTGATTATAATACCCTTACAGGAACCATTACAGAATACCTCACAGACCTGAAGGCCATGTTGGAGCAACTTCGTAGCGATGCCGAAATGGAAAACAAACTGATCAATGACAAAATATACCAACTTGCTGCCGATCCCCAATTGAAATTTGCATTGCCCAAGACCAAAATGTCTGTACCCTTTCTTGAATTCAGCACTGTAGAAAATGCAATGGCAGTCTTGAAAAAAGATACTGAATCATTGAAAAAACTATTGTCGGGTGCTGACAAGCTGGATGCTGTACAACTAGACAAATTGAATGCAATTCTTTATCAGGCAGAACAAAAGCTGCTTTATGAAAAGGGTTTGCCAAGAAGACCCTGGTACAAGCACCAGATTTACGCGCCAGGTTTTTATACCGGTTATGGGGTGAAGACCCTTCCTGGAGTTAGAGAGGGAATCGAGGAGGGAAACTGGTCCGAAGCACAGGAAAGGATCCGCATTCTTGCCACTACACTGTCAGCATTTGATTCAACCATAAAGGCTGCATCAGCCATTTTTAACTGATGCAGCTCAGAGAAGATTTTATCCAAATGTTGGAAGGCTGTGATGGATTCCAGCGCGATGAAATGATTGCCGCACACCAGGAACCTACACCAGTCTCCATAAGATTGAATCCCCAGAAGGCAAAAGGGCCTGAAGGGGTATTCCCTGTTGAGAACATCGGCGATATGGTTGCCTGGTGCCCCAATGCTTTTTACCTCAACAGCAGGCCCAGTTTCACCAAGGATCCTCTTTTTCATGCTGGCACCTATTATGTTCAGGAAGCCTCCAGCATGTTTATTCATTATCTCATTTCCAATCTGTTTCAAGATAAGGTAGGATTGATGGCCTTGGACCTTTGTGCGGCTCCGGGTGGTAAGACCACATTGCTGTCTTCTTTGCCTCATTTTCGGCTTGTACTTGCAAACGAAATCATACAAACCCGGGTTCCTGTTTTGCAGGAGAACACCATCAAATGGGGTGCTGGTCATGTATTTGTTTCAAACAATGATCCCGCAGATTTTGAAAAAATGGGGGCCATGTTTGACCTGGTGCTGGTGGATGCTCCTTGCAGTGGCAGTGGCCTGTTTAGAAAAGATGCAGCTGCGATGGATGAATGGAATCCAGGACTGGTAAGCTTTTGCTCAGCCAGACAAAAAAGAATTCTGGCCAGTGCCATGCATGCAGTTGTAGAAGGGGGATATTTATTGTATTCCACATGCTCTTATTCGAAAGAGGAAAACGAGGACAATCTTGATCATATCATGGATTCGGGGCTGTTTGAATCCATTTCCGTTGATGTTCCCTTTGAATGGCATGTTGTGGAGAGCCATTCTACAATCAGAAAGGCAAAGGGGTACAGGTTTTATCCAAACAAACTAAGGGGGGAAGGTTTTTTCTGTTCCATCTTCCAAAAAACCGGGACTGGTTATGCCGGGTTTCAACATGTTGCAGGCAAGCTGGATCTTGTTAAGCCCCCTTCAATGTTGAAAGATTGGATCATCCCTTCTCCAGCTTTGCGTTTTTTTAAAAAGGAAAATGAGCTTTTTGCTGTTGATGAAATCAACCTGCCTGCCCTTCTGCATTTAAAGGATTCCTTGCGCTTAAGGAAATCTGGCCTGAGATTGGGTTCAGAAATCAGGACTGATCTCATCCCTGACCATGAACTCTCGATGTCAAATCTTTTGTCTGAGCATGTGCCGGTTTTGGATTTTTCTTTCGAGGAAGCTATTGCCTATTTGAGAAAAGATACCATCGATAAAGAGGGTTCTGGAAAAGGCTGGAATCTCGCAAGATTCAAAGGCATCGGTTTGGGTTGGGTTAAATTGGTTCAGGGCAGGATAAAAAATCACTATCCCATGTCCTGGAGAATCCTGATGAGGGATTGACAAATGTTAAATTTTTTAAGAGTGCTTGGTTTTGTCAAATCGGACTTGCCTTTTTCATAAATATCAATTAATTTGGATTGTAACCAATAAGCTATGAGGACAGTTTTAGTTTCATTTATCTTGCTCATCTCTTTATCCCTTGTGGGGCAACAACAAAAGTTGATTGTTCAAGCTTCGGGAAACCAGCTTTTTTTGGAGCACAAGGTAGTTCCCAAAGAGAATTGGTACAGTGTCGGTCGCATTTACTTCATCAGTCCAAAAGAAATTGCTTCTTTCAATAAGCTTTCCATGGACAAGGGTTTGGCCATAGGTCAGTTGTTGAAAATTCCGCTCAAACAAGAAAATTTTTCTCAATCAATTGCCCATGAAAATAACGGCGGGAAGATTGTCCACATCGTTCAACCCAAAGAAGGACTGTACAAACTTGCAAACCTCTACAATGTAGACAAGGAGTTGTTGAAAAAAATGAACAAGCTTTCTTCTGATCAGCTCAATGTCGGCACCAACCTGGTTAGTCCTGCTAAACCAACATCCGAGACAACTAAAACTGAAAAAGTTGCTGAGAAAGATCTTGTTAAAGAAGAAAAGGCAAAGCAACCTGCTCATCCCTCCGAAACCGCTGCACCAGCTCCACAAACCTCAGCCAAGAGCATTCAAACTGCAGCCCCTGTAAAAGCGGAAGAGGAAACGGTTGTACCCGCCAAACCTGTTGCTGCGAATTCAGCATCAAACAGCAGTCCGGCCTTGAAAGCAGAAAAAAGTTATTTTTCTACTTTGTATGAACAACAATCAAAGGAGGGAAAACAACAAAAGCTTGAAAATTCCGTTTACGGGGTTTTCAAGAGCACCAGTGGATGGCAGGATGGAAAATATTATGTGCTGATGAACAAT
>JBJOOI010000301.1:0-3156 GCA_046051375.1 Bacteroidota bacterium
TTTCAGTGGAAGAAATGATTGGTCCAGCACACTTGCTTTGAAAAATAATTCATTTTTTTATCCATCTGTCAATGCTGCTGTTGTGCTGAGTGATGTGTTGAAATTACCTTCAGCCATTTCATTTGCAAAGCTCCGAATTTCTGCCGCACAGGCAGGAAACGATACTGAACCCTATAAAAATCGCAGGTATTATACCGCTACTGAATTCGCTGGTTCTGCAGTGGTTCCAACAATCTTACCCAACTATAACTTGAAGCCAGAGATTTCCACCAGCTATGAATTGGGTCTTGACCTGCGGTTACTAAAGAGCAGGCTAAACTTTGATTTAACAGTCTATGAAAACAGAACCAAGAACCAAATCCTTGATGTTCCTTTAGATCCTACAACAGGCTATACAAGAGCTGTTTTGAATTCAGGACTGGTGCGAAACAGGGGTGTTGAAGTAATTGTAAATGCTAAACCAGTAAGGTCAAAGAATTTCAAGTGGGATGTTTCAATCAATTGGGCTTTGAACCGGAACAAGGTATTGGAGCTTGCTGAAGGCATGGATGGTAAGCAAGACATTGGATATGGCGGAAATGCAACTTTGCAAGCCAGGGTTGGCGGTACTACAGGAGATATTTATGGTTTTGGATTTGTCCGTTCACCTGAAGGAAAAATTGTATATACTTCCACTGGCCTTCCAGCACGTCCTGCCGATATTCAATACATTGGCAATGCTTATGCTGATTGGAAAGGAGGGCTAAAAAATGAGTTCACTTACAAAGAGATTAAGTTTTCAATCTTGCTCGATGGACAACTTGGTGGTAAGATTTATTCTCAGACACACCATAAAATGACCGAGCAGGGAAAATTGGTACATACCCTAAAAGGGCGGGAAGAAAACTTTATCATTGGCGATGGTGTGGTGTTGAATGCTTCTACTGGAAAATATGATGTCAATACCATTAAAGTACTTCCTGTAGATTATTATGCTGATTACTACAGAAGGGCAAATGTTGAATCAAATACCTTTGATGCATCTTTTTTGAAGTTGCGGGAAATGAGGCTTGAAAAGTCGATACCACAAAGGGTATTGGGTAAAAGTTTTATAAAGCAGGCCTCTTTTGCTATCTATGGAAGAGACTTATTGATGATAAGCAATTTCCCCATGTTTGATCCTGAAACGGCATCCCTCAATGGCTCAACTTTATTGCCGGGTGTAGAGATGGGGCAGATGCCGTCTACAAGAACCATTGGATTGAATTTGACTTTTAAGTTTTAATGCAAAGAAAAAATTATAAATGATACATATGAAAAGGAATTTACTCTATTTGTTTTTAATCGTAGCGGTAACATTCAATATAACATCTTGTACAAAAGATTTTGAAAAGATCAATACTGACCCCAATAGAATTGATCAAATCAGTCCTGGAACCTTGCTCAATCCGATTATCTTTAACATGGCCAGCTTTAACATGCAGCGTGCAGATGCCATTACATTCAATTTGATGCAGGTGGCGCTGCCATATCCTAGTGCCAGCGGGGGAATCCATCGCTATGACATTCAGGAGTCAACAGGAAACAGTACTTGGTCTACATCCTATCTTCAGCTTAACAATGTTCGCGAAATGTACAACAAGGCTGTTCAGGCCAATGATGCCAATTACAAAGCAATCGCCTTGACATTGAAATCATGGATCTATGCTAATTTAACCGACTGTTTTGGGGATGTACCCATGGAAGAGGCTGTATTGGGTGATGATTATGTTTGGCATCCCAAATTCAATACGCAGAAAGAGGTTTATGCAAGAATGATCGCTGATTTAGATACCGCAAATACAATATTTAATACTGGGAAGGCGATGCTATATGGCACTGACATCCTGTATGCGAATAATGTTTTGAAATGGAAGAAATTTTCGAACTCTCTGAAAATGAGGATTCTCTTGAGAACTTCAAAGCGGACAGACTTTAATGCGTATGCTGAAATTCGCAAGATGATGGATAATCCAACCACTTACCCTGTTTTTTCTGCCAATGATGATGGAGCAGCATTGAGATTGACAGGTATTACACCACTTGCTTCCCCTTGGGGGAGGCCGGTGGACTTTACCACCTTTAGGGCTGTTGGTAAGTTTTTCCTGGATAGCCTTAATTCTACCAACGATCCGCGCAGGCCTAAATTTACGACTATGGCGAGGAATGCAGCGGGATCAGCTACAATTGGTTACCAAGGTATTCCAAGTGGTTACAATGCCACTACAACTACCTTCAATTTTATTCCATCCAATGTTAATCAGTTGTTGGTGACTGCCTCAGCCACAGCGCCTGTGTACTGCCCAATGATGACGTATGCCGAAGTTGAGCTGATCAAGGCTGAGGTTGAATTGGTCTACAGTAAAAACAATGCTGCTGCAAGAGCGGCATACGAAAAAGGTGTAAAAGCAGCTATTGAGCAATGGGGCCTTGTTGTTCCCGCTGATTATTTCACCAATGTGAACGCATCATTCAACAATAGTTTGCAGCGCATCATGATGCAAAAATATTATGCGTTATATTTTGTTGATTATCAGCAATGGTTCGAGGTCAGGCGCACCGGATTCCCTGTGTTGCCTAAAGAAAGCGGTATGTTGAACAACAGACTATTGCCTGTGAGGTTCAAGTATCCAATTGTTGTAAGATCAAACAACCCAGATAATTACAATAAAGCGGTACAATCTATTGGTGGAGACGATTTTAATACTAAACTTTGGTGGGAGAAATAAATTAAAACCATATAATACATTGCCATGATTAAAAATATTTTCAACACTTGCTTGTTGTTGCTTGTTTGTGCATCACTGAACGCACAGCAATTACCCAAACAGGTAGTTTTACCCAACGGTTGGAAGCTCAGTCCTGCAGGCAAGTCTTTTGGTTTGGGTGATTTGCCACTCAATATTGCTGTGAGTAGCACAGGTCGCTTGATGGCTGTTACCAACAATGGACAAAGTACACAGACAATTCAGTTGATAGATGTCAAAGCTGAAAAGGTTATTGACTCTATTGTGATTGGAAAATCATGGTATGGTCTGACGTTTTCAAATGATGAGAAGTACCTGTATGCCTCTGGTGGACACGACAATCGCATTGTCAAGTATGCTATTGCGAACAACAAGATTGCTTTTGTAGATG
>JBJOOI010000302.1:0-3151 GCA_046051375.1 Bacteroidota bacterium
CCCAATTCAGACTTGAGGTTGCAACCAGAAATGTATTGGTACTGCTCATGGGGCTTGATGATGGGCTGAACACCGATAACACCTTCTCCCTCCACTTCTTTCTGTTCTGTATTGCTGTCATGTATAAACCAATGGCGGCGAAGGAGTTGAACTGGAAAAGCATTGTTGTTCTCAATGGTAATCCTGTAGGCAAACATGAATTCATGTTGTACAGGATTGGAATAATCCGGTTGGTAGAATTGCTCTACAATGATGTTGATGCCTTCAGTAACCTTAGACTCCATTTTGCTGATTTACCCAAATATAAAAATTATCCTCAATCAAAAATACAGCACATAATTTTTGTACCTTGATTGTTCGTAACATTAACCTTTCAATTTGATATCAACAATTCTGACATGAAAAAGTTCTTTTCAACCTTTTTTGCAGCAACAGCCTCCATTGCTGCCCTTGCTCAAGCACATACCGGAGATCCTAAACTGACAGAACTATGGGATCCCGTACCGGCCATCGTACAGCCAGGAAAAACAGCACAGGACGCACCATCGGATGCCATCGTCCTTTTTAACGGAAAGGATTTTTCTGCCTGGAACGGAAGCAAGGGGCCCGTTGAATGGACACTTGAAGACAATGCCATGACCGTTAAAAGAGGAAGTGGTGGCATCACAACAAAAAAAGGATTCGGTGACTGCCAGCTGCACATTGAATGGCGCACCCCATCGGTGGTAAAAGGAGAAGGACAGGGAAGAGGGAACAGTGGTATCTTCCTGATGGGAAAGTATGAGCTGCAGGTGCTTGACAATTACAACAACAAGACATACTCCAATGGACAGGCAGGAAGCATTTACAAACAACTGATTCCATTGGCCAATGCCTGCAGGCCTCCCGGCGAATGGCAGACTTATGACGTGATCTTCATCGCACCAAAATTCAGTGCTGATGGCAAACTCCAGTCACAGGCAAGAATCACGGTGATCCACAATGGTGTTTTGGTACAAAACAATGCAACAATCTGGGGAGGAACAGAATATATCGGGATACCAGAATACAAGCCACATGCTGCCAAAGAGCCCATCATGATCCAGGACCATGGTGACCTTGTAAGCTTCAGGAATATCTGGATAAGGGAGCTTTAGTCCTGCGGACTTTCTTTTACTTCTTTGACAGTTGCAAGCATTTCTTCCAGAATTGTTTGCAACTGTTTCATTTCATGGACAGGCTCAGTGACCAGCATAAAATTCTTGCCCACTTGCTTGAGGTGGCTCTTGTTGGTCCTGGTTTGCAAATGCAAAAGGATTGCATTAAATGTAGCAGAATGAAAATAAGGTGAATCCGGATTGTTCACAAAATAACAGCGCAAGGTTTTCTGCTTCAGGGTCATGCGCTCAAAACCAAGCTCAACGGCCATTCTCCTGCACCGTACTGTTATAAACAGGTCTTCCACACAGGCAGGAATCGGACCAAACCGGTCTTTCATTTCATCATGGAAACGCTGCAATTCATCTTCATCCCTGCAATTGTCCAAACGCGTATAAAGAAGCAGCCTCTCTGCAATCTGATCAACATATTCGTCAGGTATCAAAATTTCAAGATCTGTGTCAATCGTGCAATCGTGTACAAAATCATCTTGCTTGCTGATCTCATCTTTGAACACATCCTTGAACGAAGTTCTTTTCAATTCCCTGATGGCCTCGTCCAAAATTTTCTGGTACATCTCAAAGCCGATTTCAATCATGAAGCCGCTCTGCTCTCCACCCAACATGTTCCCTGCGCCGCGAATATCCAGATCGCGCATGGCAATCTGAAACCCAGAGCCCAGTTCAGCATGCTGTTCCAGCGTTTGCAAACGCTTTCTTGAATCCGCAGGTAATACACTGATGGGCGGCGCCAGCAAATAACAGAATGCCTTCTTGTTGCTCCGGCCCACCCTTCCTCGCAATTGGTGCAAATCGCTGAGGCCAAACTGATGCGCATTGTTGATGATGATGGTATTGACATTCGGAATATCAACACCACTCTCCACAATATTGGTACATACCAGCACATCATATTTGCGGTGGATGAAATCAAATATCCTTTCTTCCAATTCATGCCCTTCCAATTGGCCATGGGCAAATCCCACACTGAGATCTGGACAGAGGCTTCTGATCAAGGTTGCCATTTCAGGCAATCCGCTGACACGGTTGTGAATGAAGAAAACCTGTCCCCCCCTTTCAATCTCAAAATAAATGGCATCCCGGATATGGTCCTGGTTGAACACCAACACTTCCGTCTGAATGGGTTGCCTGTTGGGTGGCGGGGTGTTGATGATGCTGAGGTCTCTTGCCCCCATGAGGCTGAACTGCAGGGTCCTGGGGATGGGTGTTGCAGTGAGTGTAAGACAATCAACATTTGTCTTGAGTGTCTTTATTTTTTCCTTGTGGGCCACGCCAAATTTCTGTTCCTCATCAATCACCAGGATGCCAAGGTCTTTGAATTTGATTTCCTTGCCAAGCAGGGCATGCGTTCCGACAATGATATCAACCTTTCCTTCCTCAACCTTCTTGAGGGTTTCTTTTTTCTCCTTTGCAGACTTGAATCGGTTGATGAAATCAACAGTGACAGGAAAATCCTTCAGCCGATCGCTGAATGTTTTGAAATGCTGGTAGGCAAGGATTGTCGTAGGAACAAGGATGGCCGCCTGCCTGCCATCGATGCAGGTCTTGAAGGCAGCCCTGACAGCCACTTCCGTCTTTCCAAAACCCACATCTCCACATACAAGCCTGTCCATCGGATGCGGGCTTTCCATGTCCTTCTTCACGTCCTCGATGGCCTTTCCCTGGTCTGGCGTATCCTCATACATGAAAGAGGCTTCCAGCTCTGTTTGCATATAGTTATCAGGAGTATGCGCAAACCCTTGCTGAGACTTCCTTTCTGCGTATAATTTGATCAGATCAAATGCAATTTCCTTGACCTTGCCCTTTGTTTTTTCCTTGAGTTTGACCCAAGCATCACTGCCCAGTTTGTTGACCTTGGGCGGTGTTCCCTCTTTTCCGGTATACTTGGAAATCTTGTGCAGGGAATTGATGTTCACATAGAGGATGTCATTGTCTCTGTAAATGATCCTGACGGCCTCCTGTGTTTGCCCACCGTTTTGCACTTTCTGCAATCC
>JBJOOI010000303.1:0-3148 GCA_046051375.1 Bacteroidota bacterium
AGCAACCTTCAACAGCCGGATTCTTCCCGGAGAAACCAGTGAAGATGTGGTCAACTTTGTAAAAAAAGCCATCAATGATGAGCGGGTAATGGTGAAAAAACAAACCATCTCCCTCATGGAGCCATCAGCAACAACTCCCACAGATCACCCAGCATTCAAGAAGCTGGAAGGGATCGCCAATAGCCTTGTTCCATCAGCATTGGTATCACCCTACCTGATGATTGGCGCAACAGATTCACGCTATTTCAGGGGCTTCAGTGAAGCGGTATTGAACTTTACGCCCATGCAAGATGCCAAGGGGTTTCATGGAATTGATGAAAGAATCGGCATTGCAGATTTGAACAGAATGATTCGCTTCTATGAATTGGTGATGAAGTAAACAATAGTTTATTCAAACACTAAAAAGACATCATCCTTATGAATTATATATTGGAAACCGAGCGATTGATGCTTCGGGAATTCAAAAACAGTGATGCTAAATTCATCATCGAATTATTGAATAGTCCGGGTTGGCTTGACTTCATAGGAAACCGGAATGTGCATACAACTGAAGAAGCCATAAACTACATGGAAAATGGCGCAATTACCAAAAACAGATTTAAGGGTTTTGGACTTTCATTGGTGGAAAATAAAAAAGATAAATTAGCAATTGGCATGTGCGGTTTGGTTAAGCGGGAATACCTGGAACATCCAGACCTTGGGTTCGCATTTTTACCTGATGCCATGCAAAAAGGATATGCCTTTGAAATTGCCGAGGCAACGCTCAGATACTGCCGGGAAGCGCTCAACATTCAGCAGGTTTGCGCAATAACATCTCCTGAAAACAATAGATCCATAAAACTTTTAGGGAAGCTGGGCATGTTCACCAATCAAACAATCAAAACTCCAGACAACGAGATGCTCATGTTGTTCTGCTGAAAAAGCTAAACATCAACTATCCCTCAACATAATGCTTGAAATTGTTCAGGATGGACTGCCAACCTGCTTCTTGCAATTCCAATGAATTGACTTCCTCGGGTTCAAAGATTTCTGTGATGCTCACTGCACCATCTATCTCTTTGAAATCGATCTTAAGGTTTCTTCCATCGCCCAAATACATTTCCAATGCTTGATAGGGATCCACCTTTACATAAGTTCCCCAAAAATCAAAATTAACGCTGCCATCCTTGGCGGCCATGATGTAATGGAACTCACCATCAACCCGCAGGTCATTGGTTGCCGACGGACAGCGCCAGTCAGGGCTTGCATTGTTCCATTGCATGATGTGTTCGGGTTTTGTCCAGAAATCCCAGACAATATTCATTGATGCATTGATGGTGGCTTTGACGGTAATGGTGTGCATGCGTAATACTTTGATGATTGATGTGCAAAATTTATTATGCAAGTAATAGCTTTCTCTTGTAATGCTACTCTCTAACAGACTCAATTTTATCCCCTTTGACAGGTGAATAGTTTGAACGCAATACACCATTGACCTTTAGCTGGTCAAAAAAACATTTTGCGCCAGTTGCCAAGATCATGTCCTCTACGTTTTGAAGATGAAAGTGCAGGTGTGGCTCTGATGAATTGCCAGAATTGCCACAAAGGCCCAGCAAAGCGCCAATCTTTACCTGTTGACCTTGTTTCACCACAATTGAATGTTGTTTGAAATGAGCAAAAAATACAAACTCACCCTTTGGAGTTTTTATCACCACCGTATTTCCTGGAATATAAATGGGATTTAAGGTTCCTGGAACATTGTCTTTTATTCCATCAACCACCAAAACAACCTCACCATCACAGGGTGCAAAAAGCTCCTTCCCAAATGCATAATAATCTTCATTGACAAGCCCATTCCCCTTGTGCGTAGAACCTTTCTCGTCAAAAACCATCATATCAAATGCGTTCTTTTGTGCAACGCTTTCTACATGATAATTCTGCTCTTTTGTGTCTCCGCCCCAAAATACTGTCCAAACTCCTTTAAAAGGAAGGAACATGGCTGTTGAATTTCTTTCAATGGTCTTTGCTTCGGTATAAGGCTTGAACAACAAGCCTGCGATTTTATTGCTGTTGTTCAAAACAATGTTCATACCCAAAACTCCTTTGTCAAAAATTGTTTCGTACAAGGCCGTTGTTTGCTGCAACCGGACAAACCTTGTTTTCCTGATTGATCCCATCTGGTTTTTCAAGCCTGTGCTGAATTGGGTAAATTTTTCACTTGGTAAGGCTGTTTTCATTTCTGGAGAAAACATCGCAACAATGCTGTCATAGTTGTTCGCATTAAAAAAGGCTGCAAATTTTGTACTTGCGAACTTAAAATTATCTTTTTCCACCTGTGAAAAAACTGAATTGAAAACGAACAAGAACGGCAATACACTGATGTATCTGATCATGAATGATAATTTAAAATTACAAAGCAAAGTTAGGGGAAGTTGCGAACGACAGGGGGAGAGGAAAGCATTGCTTTTTGCTTGGCCTTGTTCAACTATCGCCTCAACAACATCAATATCGAGCCTGCAAGTGTAAGGATGAGCACAACTTTTCTGTAGTGTTCGTCTTTGATTTTCCCGACGATGTAAATGCCTACACAAAAACCCAATGCAAGGGTTGGAACCAGCATTGCATCTATCTTGAGGCTCTGCACAGTGATGTTCTTCCAAAAAAAGACCTGGAGGGGAAATTTAACAAGGTTGATGATGAGAAAAATCCAGGCAGCGGTTCCGATGAAACTGTTCTTGTCTACCCGCATGGCCAGGAAATAAAGATTGGAAAATGCCCCTGCCAGATTACCAATCATTGTGGTGAAACCTGCAGCCAGACCTGTCGACACAACAAACAGCGGATGACGGGGAACTTCCTGCGATTTTCTGTATTCCATCACCAATGCAATCACAATGGTCAACAAAATGATGATGGCCATGATTTTTCTGAAAATAGCCTCGTCCATATCACGTCCCAAATAAACGCCCAGCACAATACCCACCACCATCCAGGGTGTAAGTTTTTTGAAGTGTTTCCATTCTGCATGTCTGTTGTAGTAAGCAACAGCTGCAATATCTGCAAGACATAGCAAGGGCAGTACAATTCCTGTTGAGGCCTTGCTCCCAAATACAATCGCCATCAGCGTTACACTCAGCATATCCACACCTTTGAGGCCGGCTTTGGTAAG
>JBJOOI010000304.1:0-3146 GCA_046051375.1 Bacteroidota bacterium
AACTCGTATGCTTCAATGGCATCAGGAAAGCCATTGGAAAGATTAACGGAGAATTTCCAACCTGAAGGCAAGGTCATCAACTTGGCAGTTGTTTTGACCACAGGAGGGGTAACAGGTGGTACTGGTGTTACCGGAACGGTATCGCTCTTTTTTGAGCAGGAAATCAATAGCAAACAAATGAGGAGCCTATACATAACATCGGGATTTTATCAATTTAAAAATCAATTCAGCCATCAATCAATCTTGAATGATGGAACCTTGTTCAATGTTTCATAATAAAAGAAAACCTCGCCCTCAAAACCATATTTCCTGTTCAAGGAAATCATCTGCTTCATCATGTCAGGACTGGCTTGGTAACCATCGCCAAGGGAAGTGAGGATACCAGGGTAAACCTTTTTCAACAAGCTTGGCGGAACCTGATTGGAAAGCTCTTTGAGAATCTTCTCATAATCAGCCAACTTGTAACGGTAGAGTTGAGGAATGACAAAATCGGCATAACCACCCTTCAGCCATGTTGGCCAATCCTGCAAGTATTGCTCTTTTGACCATGGATAGATGCTCGGCGCCCATGAAACAATGCATGATTCCCGCTTTTGTTTCACCGCACTGTACAAGGACTTGCAAAACAGGCTGAGCTTGTCAGCTTTCCACTGAATAAAGGATTGGTCTTTGGGATTATCAAAGGGCAAATCAAGTTGTTTATCGCTTTTGTAGAGTGCCGCGGTATATGCATCAAATCCACCTTCAGCAGGCATTGCTGGCAAGCGGTCATCGCCCTGAACTCCGTCTATATCATACTGCTTTACCACTTCCAATACCAACTCACGCATCAAACGCTGCGGGCCCGGATGCAGGGCATTCCACCAATAAAAACCATTTTTTTGCAAGAGCTCGCCTTTGTTGTTCCTGCCCAACCATGCTGGATAGCGTTTGAACCAGGCAGAACTGGTATCCTTGTAACCATAGGAAAAGCCAAACTCAAACCAGGCATGCACTTTTATGCCCTGCTTGTGTGCCTCCTCAATCATCTCTTGCAAAGGATCGCGGCCGGGGTAATGATCATCCTGTTTCACCCCAATGTATTTTTGCAACACCTTGCTGGGATAGATGGTGACTCCTCTATTCCAAACCACCACAAACAAATGGTTCAAACCTGCAGCCTTGCTTTGGTTTACCACTTTTTTGATGTTCTCCCTGGAGTCCAATGCCTCACTGGCAACATTGGTTACCCAGGTGCCGCGAACAGGAACATCCTGAGCATTTGTGATCAAGCAAATGAAAAGACCTGCAATCAGTTTGAGAATTCTGTTCATGTTCAATGATTGATAAATTCCATGTACCTGTTGTACAAATGATGCGCCTGAATATAGGCAGATTGAGGACTCATGAAATGTGAGAATTCAAACGTAATGGCCTCTTGATAGCCTGCCCTTGCAGCTGCCTCAAGCTTCAGTTTGAGCTTTTCAAATTTTATGGGGAAAAATTTAATCGGCATATCCCTGTCAAAACTTTCTGTATTGGTCCATGCCCTCATGCCATACTTTTCTGCCAACCGCTTGTTCACTTCGAGATAGTCCTGCAGATCCGATAGCTCAACATGCCCATCCTGAAAGGCAACAACATCAACATGTTGATGGATGCCTGCAAAAATTTCATCCCACTCTTGTTCATGCTGTAACAGTGAAACAGCCTGATCTTTTTTCAAAACAGCTGAGGCTGCAGCAACGGCCTTGGGGCCATCAATCCATGGTGAGATCAGTGTTTGCAATCCACCACTCATGTCTTTGCACAATTGCCCAAGCGTACTGAAAGCGTCAATAGCCCCCTTGGTTTTTCGGCTGATTTCCATGCTCAGGTACCAGCCCTTGAACGAGGGATGATGGCCATATTTTCTCCAAACCTCTTCCACTACGAATCGGTTGGCTTCAATCTCGTGAGACATGTCATTGGTGTCCCAATAAATACCACTGTCATACAAGCCAAAATAAAATTGCATGCCATGCTTGTCTGCAAGAGAGAGAAAGAGTTCTACAAGATCAACGGGAGGTGCAAAACAATTGTATTTGTTGATCAGGTAGGCTGATGGATAAGTTAGAAATTTTCTGTACCCAGACCGGATCAGGATAACGGTGTTGATCCCCGCCCGCTTCATGTGTTCAAAGTCCTTGTCCCATTCTTTTTCACCCCAATTCTGGTGTGGAATGTCATGGCTTATTTCATCCAAAAATGTACCTGTAATCTGCATTTAATTCTCCAGTTTATTCCACCAATATTTTTTCAACAACCAACTGCTGACAAAGAAAAGCATGGCCCATATGGCCAGCTGTTGCTGATCCCGGATCATAAAATAAATGGGTATGACAACCTGTGCCATCTGCCATACCATTCCAACCAAGACATTGAAAATATCCCTGCCGAATGAATTGTTGGGAACAAAACCAGGATCTTCCTGCATGACCATCTGCTTGATGGGCCCCCAAAAGCCCCAGGGATTGGTTTTTTTATAAAAGTTTTTTACCTCTTCGATGTTCTCAAGCGGCATGAGATAGGTACCCACAATACAACCAACCATCGAAAAAACCAGCACCAACGGAAAGAGGTAAATATCGGGTACGACTCCTTCAATTCCTGCAAGATCCAACAGGGGTTGTTTGAAAAACAGGATACAGGTGCTGATGATCAGGCCTGCCAACATACCGCCGAAATAACCATATCCAGTGAATCTCCACCAAATCCATTTCAACATATTGGAAGCGGCATATCCTCCATACAATGCAGAGGTAATCCAAAGGGTAAGTGTATTCAAAGAAGCGGCATTGAATCCAAAAAGAATACCAACGGCTACCAACAAAATCGATGACAATAAACTATAGCGGATCAGTTTTGCTGAAGATGCATCCGGATTGACGTATTTCTTGTAAATATCGTTGACGATATACGCAGGAGCAGCATTGACCACAGCAGAAAAAGTGCCCATGAAGGCAGCCAGTAACCCTGCGATCAACACTCCTTTGAAACCTATCGGTACAAATTTATTGATGGCCAGTGGAAGCACTTTTTCAAAATCAATATTGGATCCCATCCCAACAATCTCGGGCTTGAGGTAAACCAAACCCAAGACAGCAAAAGCAGCCACCATCAGGTAA
>JBJOOI010000305.1:0-3141 GCA_046051375.1 Bacteroidota bacterium
GGGCTTCAATGTAAAACCCTATTTTATCAGCCGCATTGAAGACAGGAATGGTAATATCCTGGCATCTTTCAGGTCTGAATCAAGGGAAGTGATCAGTGAGAGTGAAGCCTATATCATGACCAAGATGCTTCAGGGCGTGGTAGATTTTGGTACCGGCAGAGCATTGAGGGGTGCATATGGCATCAGTGGACAAGTTGCTGGTAAAACAGGAACCACCAACGACAATGCTGATGGTTGGTTTATTGGGTTCAGCCCTCAGCTTTTATCGGGTGTATGGGTTGGATGTGATGATCCTTTCCTCAGGATGCTTTACACTTCCGGAGGTTCTCAAATGGCCATGCCGGCATGGGCCTATTATTATCAACAGGTATTCAATGACAAAAGCCTGAACATAGACCCGGGTGCGGCATTCATTCCACCGGCAAGCATGCAAAACGAGATTATTTTTGACTACAATCAGGCTGTAGAATCACAAGAATTGCTTCCAGTAGAAGGTGAAGATGGTAGCAAGTCTGGAGAGTATATTGAAATTCCCATCAGCACCGGCAAGGAAAAAGTCGTTACTGAATCACAAAAATTTGAAGACCCGTCGACCCCAAAGGAGACACCTAAACCAACAGCTACACCGGTCAAAGAAAATGTTCTGCCTGTTCAAGACAGTGTAAATAAAAAGCGGGGTGGTTTGCTGAGAAGGGTATTTGGCAAAAAACAATAAAAAAAGACCTGGAATTATCCAGGCCTTTTTTTATCGCTAATTTTTGTAGGTTTTATTTGTCAAGCACTGAGGAAACACCGATGCTAAAAAACAAATTGTTGGCTGAATTTCCTGTAACAGGTATTCTGTATTGGCTCTGAACAATCAAAAATGTTTCATTTGAAAGATTAACCTGCAATCCTACCCCGGTAGGGATATAGGCTGCATAATAACCTTTCCACAATGATGCACCGGCACCAAGTGAGATGAAAGGTGATACAACATAGTCATTGGACAACAACTTCATGAAGAGATTGGCATCCAATTCGAAAAAAGTCCTGGACCCTGTGCTTGATGCATAAGGCTTGTTTGAAAGGGTATAATCAACATCTGACATCCCCAACCTTGCATTGAAATCTAACTTTTCATTCAGTCCCTCTGTGTAGGTGATGGCCATACCGACCCTTTTCCTGTCAAAACTGCTCCATTTCTTATCAGACAAAACAAAAGACATTCCTTTTGCATTGAGATCAGCTGGGGTCTCGAAATCATGACCGGTAAATTGAATCCCAAGTTGCTTGCTTTTTTTGTTGGATGTCTTTGACTGGGCAAATCCTGCCTGGAACAATACAATGGCAAATACAAATAATAATATTCTTTTCATAAACAGTTGAGTTTTGAGTATAACAAAAATAGTCGGTGAGAGTTGAAACTTAAAATAATTATTGGATTTTGGCCATATTAATCTGAATTAGCCTCTTTTTAGCACCTCTACCCTTACTTTAATGACTCCACCATCCTTAAAATCCAATGCTTTAGCAGCTGATTTGGACAAATCCACAAGCCTGGAATTCCGACGATGTAACCGATCGTTCACCCTTACAGTAACCGATTTGTCATTTTTCAGGTTTGTGACCTTCAAAACTGTCCCCATGGGCAAGCTATTGTGCGCACAGGTCAATTTATCCTGGCTAAAAATCTCACCGCTGGCGGTTTTCTTCCCTATGAATTTGTTGGAATAAAAACTGGCATATCCTACTGCACTGTCTGATTGAGGGACTTTCCTGTAGTTGATTTTGCCCTGTGCAATGGATACAATTGGCCCACACATGATCAGGAAGATTAAGGAAGAAGGAACAATCAGTTTGTTGAAGAATATCCTCATTTTGTTCTGGGGCAATGAAATACAAAGGTAGCCAAATACCTGAATCTCATTATCTTCATTATATCATCTTATATACAATCATTCTTTTGTGATCCATAAAAATATCATAACGTTCTTTTTTATACTTTTTATATCAGTGGGATTGGGACAAGTAAACAGCAACATCAAGCTGAAACCCATCAGAAGCAAAGATTCATTTTACACGATGGTGGAGCGTGACTCAATGCTGACCATGATTGAACTGAAAAGCCTGATTCCTTTAGTGCAATACGAACTCAGGTATGCAAGCAAGAACAATTTTACAGGTCAGCGCATGTATCCGAAAAATACCCATACAACTTATCTGAGACGCAAGCCTGCCCTGGCTTTGGCAAAAGTGGCTGAGGATTTGAGAGAGAAGGGGCTGGGCATTAAAATATGGGATGCTTATCGGCCATATCGAACCACAGTACAATTTTGGAAGTTGATCCATGATGAAAGATTTGTAGCCAATCCATCAAAGGGAAGTGGACATAATCGGGGAACGGCAGTTGACCTAACCCTTGTGGATTTGAAGACCGGAAAGGAATTGGAAATGCCAACACCCTTCGATGATTTCTCACCATCAGCTTTTCATGGTGCTACAAACATGGATCAGGTGAGGATCAACAACCGGGAGTTGCTGAGAACAACCATGGAAAAATTCGGCTTCGTCCGGCTGGAAACGGAATGGTGGCATTACTCCTGGCCGGGTTCATCTGCCTATGATGCAATAGACCTTTCGTTTAAGGCATTGGGATCAATGAAAAAATGATCATCAAACAGTTGTGATATCAACAACTGCATCTGTATTGATCGGGCCGTAAATATGGGGGAAGGTGTCTTGCACTGAAGGGGACCATTCAAAAATCAGTTGGCTTGTCAGTCTCTCTGTGTCAATGGTCAGCAATACAAGGTCTTGTATCCCTACATAAAACCTTTTTTTGATGTCTTCTACCTGAGACAGTTCACTGCAATGAATGAAACCCTCTTCTTTGAGTGATGGGGTTGCATAGGATCCATTCTCGCTTGCTTTTGTCCATGCTTCCCTTGTAGTGATATGATAAATAAGGCCCATTGATCTGAATTATTTTATGAATATACCCTTTTTATCATTTGCTCCCGCAACATAAGGTCTACCAAAACAATGGCGGCGGTGGCCTCTAATACCGGAGGAACCCTCAAGGCGATGCAAAGGTCATGCCTTCCTCTTACAGCAAATGATTCCATCTGATCCGTTTCCCAATTGTAGGTAAACTGATCT
>JBJOOI010000306.1:0-3236 GCA_046051375.1 Bacteroidota bacterium
TTCCATCACAGCAGGATTTCAGGGAAGTTTCAGCAGCCTGGGTTTTGATCAGAATAAAGCCAATTTTGAAGATGAAATATCAGCCAGTGGTTTCACCCTGCCATCTTCAGAGATTTTGCTTACAAGAGACCTGGGCAGGCAATATCTTGATATGCATGCAGGACTGCTGTACAAAGGCTCCTTATCAGAGAATGATCTTTTTTATGCAGGTGCCTCGGTCTATCATTTGAATACCCCTTCTTTGGGATTTTCGTCCCCCCAATATTTTATACAGCGCAGGTACAACGTGCATGGAGGCGGATATATTGGGCTCGGTCAGAGCTCTATGCAGGAGCTTGGATCAGAAACAACGATGCAATCATCCCTTACCTGGGCATTGAATGGAACAGCATCAGGGCAGGCTTCTCATACGACATCAATTATTCAAACCGCAAAGCCGCTTCTGCCTTATACCAAAGCGCAGAAATATCCCTCAACTGGATATTGAATATCGATGAGGGTGCATTGACCGTGAAGTGTCCAAAGTTTTAGGTCAATGATGCTTCACAAACTTCTTGAAATAGGTCTTTTCATTGTTGGTTACACGGAGCAGATAGATGCCATCTGAAGCGTTCGCCATGTCAATTGCATGTGATTGGGTTCCTGCCTTGGTATTCATCTGCTGGCCATTGACAATCGACTGACCGGCAATGGACAGGACATCAAACTTCAGTTTTCCAGCCGCTGGATTCAACCTCATCTCCACCCTGTTTCTCACGGGATTTTGAAGCAAGGTCAATCCTATTTGATCGGGGTTGTAACTGGTCACTGAAGTCGTACCAGAAGAAGGCAACAAGTACCTGCTCACTACAGGCATATGATCAGCGGTTGTGGTTGCATAATTGGTAATCCAATCGTTCACTTCTCTTACCAACCTTACTGATCCATTGATATAGTCTGCTTCGAGTTCATTGGAAATGATCACATGGTCAATAAAATCGGAGTAACCAATCAGGGAATTATGTCCTGTATTGCTCAGGATCATGCTTACCGACTTGTAACGGTCAGCGTCCGTAGAGTCCTTTACAATATCATCATAGGAAGATAATGCCGGGCTGACTCCCTCACTGATGGTTGAGTCCAGGTCATCATTGTAGTCGCCCAAGATGATAACATTTGCTGCATTGAAACTTGCATCCAGTGTGTCTTTCAGCTCTTTGGCACCATCTTTTCTTCTCAAATGATCGGATGCGGTGCTACCAGACTTTCCATGCACGAGGATGAAATTCATTTTTTTGGTGGCTGTTCCATTTACCACATCTGCCTGCAACAAGAAAGGAACACGACCACTTGCCCAGTTGGAATTGGCGGCAGTGCTGGATTTCAAGAGACCTCTTGCGACAACATTGGTGAC
Source organism: Bacteroidota bacterium (assembly GCA_046051375.1). GTDB lineage: Bacteria > Bacteroidota > Bacteroidia > Chitinophagales > Chitinophagaceae > Pollutibacter. The sequence goes on from JBJOOI010000306.1 coordinate 1,394, forward strand.
CATCGACTTCCTGTAAGCAAATGCTAATTTTTGACCCGGCGCATAGTTTCCACTTGAAGTATTGGGAGCATTAGAGCAATAATCAGAAACGATGAAGCCATAGCCAGGAGAGGATTCGATCAGCGTCTTGAAACGGTTGATATCCACCACTTCAGAGAATGCATAGATATCTGCATCGAGGCTGTCCATCACGCGTTTGATATTGGCCTGTGCCAGATCATCATTGGTAGGACCCTGGCCTGCTGCTGTACTTCCAAACCAAAGTATATTCCAGTTGACCACATCAAGGGTTGCATTTTTTGCATAGGTATTTCCTGAAACTTCATAAAAAGCAGTGGTTGAACCCAAGGCACTGAAGGAAATCCTTCCGGTTACAACCGATTTATCTGTTGTGGGCATGTACCTGACATGAATGGTCTTGGATCCACCGGCCAACTGCGCAACAGTAAAGCTGATGCTGTTGGAAAAAGCAATATTGTCTTTGGAAACCTGAAAAAGTGTTGGCGCCGTAACCATCAGGTCTGAAGCGGCATTCATCACCTGAAAGCGGATGGGTTTGGATGCTGATGCTGTTCCAGAAATGCTGTTGTCAAACTGGGCCAGGGTTGGTGTTTCAAGAACTACTTTTGCCACTGGTGCTGATGTCCTGTTCTTGATTTGCACATCATCCAACGAAACCCTTGCAGCACCAAGCGAAGGCGAGGAAATGTATTTGAAGGCGATATAGGTTGAACCAGACTTGAAGGGTGCAAGGTTGATGTCTTCAACAACAGTCCACTTGTCACTGTTTGGTAAGGGCAGGATTGCATCGATAGGTGTCCAGGCTGCAGCACCAGCCGCAGGTCTTGAGGATTGATTGCTGGCAACAAGCACCTGAATCTGTGGCCCTGCAAATTTTGTTCTTTCGCTGAAGGAAAGAATGGGAAACTGAAAAAGGCTAAGATCAAGCAATGGAGAGATCAGCCAATCTTCATTGTCGGCAGCGCCGGTTCCAGCAACAAATCCATTGACCTGCACACCATTTGTGGCGCCATTGCCAAATATGCTGCAAGCCCACACACTATCCCCTTTTAGACTGGTCTGGGACCAACCCGAAGAAAGACCTCCTGAACAGGCATTGAAATCAAAAGAAAACTCAGGCGCAACCGAAGTGGTAAAACCCCAGGTACTGTTGCCGGTAAACCCTGCAAACTTGTTGCCGGCGACATCTGTAAATGCTCCATTGGGAACCTCCACATAGTATTTTGTGGAAAGGGTGAGCCCGCTTACTGCAAAACTAGCGGCAGAACCTGCAACCGTAACAGCTGTCGTTGCCACATCAAAAGTGGACACAGTGGTATTGTCTGCAAATTTTTTAAGAGACACCAATCCTGTTCCTTTGGCAATGGGTTCAGAGAAGTTGAGCACCAGGCTTGTACTGGTGTTGATTCCTGTCGCATTGTTGGCGGGATTGACTGAAGCAAGCGCAGGCGGTGTATTGTCGGAACCGGCACTGATGGCTTCGATGGAGAAATCATCAATTCCCAATCCATCATCAGCACCTGTTGCATTGAAATCAGACCAACGGAGATAAAAAGTTGCACCATTCCCTATGTTAAGACCTGTGATCGTGAAATTAATGGCTGATGTATTGGCAGCAACGGTTCCATCAAGAGCCCCAACAGTTCCTGTTGTGATGGGCCCTGTGAAGTCCAGCTGGTCTGCATTGACCCATGTACCTGTTGCCAAACTTGTAGCATCTGTACTGTATTGGAAATCCAGCCGGTCTGGTCTGGCAGCTTGCCCTAATCTCCATTGTTCACCTACGTAAGCAATCTTGAGTGAAGTGATGGCACCTCCGGTG
>JBJOOI010000307.1:0-3118 GCA_046051375.1 Bacteroidota bacterium
AGCCTTTCTGGCGCAGGATTATACATGTCTGTAACCACAGAATACACTTTCCAGCAAGCCTCTTTTTCCATATCAGAAAGCGTATCAACAATGACACGGATGGCAAAAAGATCATACACTTCCTCAAACTCCACATTCTTCTTCTTCATCTTGTTCCAGATGGAGTTGATGGACTTAGGGCGGCCATAAATTTCATACTCAAAGCCTGCCTTGTCCAGGCGTTCCCTCACAGGCTTGATGAATTCATTGATATAGCGGGACCTTTCCCTTTTTGTATCGGCCAGCTTGCGGGCAATGGTCCGGTAGATGTCTGGCTCCAGGTACTTCATCGCAAGGTCTTCCATCTCGGTCTTAATGGTGTAAAGACCCATCCTGTGTGCCAGTGGTGCATAAACATAGACTGTTTCCGAAGCTACCTTGAGCTGCTTTTCGCGCTTCATGCTGTCCAGTGTCCGCATGTTGTGTAACCTGTCAGCCAGTTTGATCAGGATAACCCGAGGATCATCCGTCAGGGTCAGGAGGATTTTCCTGAAATTCTCTGCCTGCTGGCTGGTGTTCTTGTCTACGACAGTGGCAATCTTGGTAAGCCCATCAATGATTTTGGTGATTTCGGTACCGAACTCACGCTGGATGTCTTCAAGGGTGATGTCGGTATCCTCAACCGTATCATGGAGCAGGGCACAGATGGTTGAGCGAACACCCAGACCGATCTCCTCCACACAAATCATTGCCACAGCCAGGGGATGAAAGATATAGGGTTCTCCGCTTTTTCGCCGCATGGTCTTGTGTGCCTCTACCGCCATTTCGAAGGCAGAACGGACCAATTCCTTGTCTCCTGTCTTCAATTTAGGCTTCAATACCCGCAGCAAAGCCCTGTACCGGCGTACGATTTCCTTTTTCTCCTGTTCCTCAGTAAGGTCATATTTGGGAGGTACGTTATCTTTTTCCAAAGCATCCATTGCATCAAATTTACTAAAATCGTTTTGAATCATTTTTTTTCATCTGAAACTGCTACCTTTGCCACCCAATTTGAAAAGAGACAACTGTCTGTAACGCAGACAGCCCAAAATGCGGGTGTGGTGAAATTGGTAGACACGCCAGACTTAGGATCTGGTGCTGCGAGGCTTGGGGGTTCGAGTCCCTCCACCCGCACTTCTCTTTTCTCAATACAAAAAAGTATGGCAACAATCAACCGGGAGCCAATTGCTCCCCTTCACGAAAAGATCACAGTAACTGTTTCTCCCTCAGATTACAATTCCAGCTACGAGTCTTCCCTCAAGAAATACGCCAAGTCTGCCAACATACCTGGCTTCAGAAAAGGCATGGTTCCTACAGGAGTCGTAAAAAAAATGTACGGTGCTTCAGTGTTTGCTGAAGAGGTACTGAAGTCAATTGAAAATGAATTGATGCAATACCTTCAACAGGAGAACATTTCCTACCTCGGACAACCCATTCCTGAGGATGCCAATGATCCTGCCATGTTCAATCACAATGAGCCCAAGGATTATGCCTTTTCTTTTGAAATTGGCCTGAAGCCTGAATTCACCCTCCCCAATCTTGCCTCCACTCCTACTACCCTGCATGTGGTAGAGGCCACTGATGAAATGGTTGAAGAGGAGATTGACAGGATCAGTCGCCGTTTGGGCAAAATGACAGAGCCTGAAACAGTAACCAATGAAGAAGATGTATTGAATGTCTCCTTCCAAAAATCTGATGCCGCTGGTGTTGTTGAAGAAGGTGCTGAAAAGAAAGAAAACTCCCTATTGTTGAAATATTTCAGTGCTGACACCAGTGCGGCATTGATGGGAAAGAAAAAAGACGAATCCATCGTCATTCAACTGGCTACTGCCTTTGAAGAAAAAGAACGTGAGTGGCTTGCCGGTGATCTTGGCCTGGACAAGGACAAGGCTGAAGACATGGCCCAGTTTTTCCTCCTGCAGATCAGCAAGATTGCTTTTGTAGAAAAAAGACCCATGGACGAGGCTTTCTTCAAAGATGCCCTGCCTGGAAAAGATATCACTACTGAAGAGGATTTCAGAACCCAGATCCGCAACCAGATTGCAGCATATTGGAAGCAACAGGCCCAACACATGTTGGAGCATGAGATCTTCCATATTCTCTCTGAAGAAACTTCAATGACCTTCCCTGAGACTTTCCTCAAAACCTGGTTGCTGAAAAGCGGTGAAAAAGAACAAACTGAAGAGTCTGTGGAAAAGGAATTCCCCGCCTTCCTGAACCAACTCAGGTGGACCCTGGTCAGCAATGAGATTGGCAGTCAAAATGCCATACAGGTAAGCAGAGAAGAAATCATGGACAGCATTCGCCAGCAACTCATGGGATATTTTGGATCCATGAACATGGGTGGCAATTATGAGTGGCTGGACAGCTATGTTGAAAAGATGATGAGCGACAAGCAACAGGTTGAAGGTGCTTATCAGCGTGTATTCAGCACCAAAGTGCTTGAATGGGCCGCTTCACAAGCCCAACCCACTGAGAAAATAGTCAGCCCTGCCGAATTCAAGGAATTGCAGGGTCAACATAACCATTGATTGGTTTGACCAAACTGAGAGGTTTAGGGGTTAATGAAATTGGGATTAAGTATTTATTCCTAAAGTTCTAACCCCTAAACCTCTCAACATTCATGGCATTTTGTCCGCTTTTGGCCCGGGCACACTATTTGGTCACTATTTGTATTAATTTGCTCAAACAAAATCCTGATCATCATGAACCTTGGTAAGGAATTCGAAAAATTTGCGATAAAGGACAGGGGAATTTCCAGCAATACCCTTCATGGATATACCAATCACATGGTTACCAACCTGACCCCTAATATCATAGAGGAACGCCCAATGAATGTTGCGGTAATGGATGTGTACAGCAGGTTGATGATGGACCGCATCATTTTCCTAGGATACCCCATCACTGACGAAGTGGCCAACATCATCACAGCACAGCTCTTGTTCCTGGATAGCACAGACCGCACCCGTGACATCCAAATGTATATCAACAGCCCAGGCGGCTCAGTTTACTCAGGGATGGGTGTTTACGACACCATGCAGTATGTAACACCTGATGTTTCCACGATTTGCATTGGTGTTGCAGCCAGTATGGCAGCAGT
>JBJOOI010000308.1:0-3116 GCA_046051375.1 Bacteroidota bacterium
CCGGAACCACCTCCCATGATGGCATTGAAGTTGAAAAACAATTGCCAGTTTTGGTAGCTAATGGTGTTGGCAAGACTCCAGCTGAAACGGGGCTGAACATAGCCGATAATTTCCCTGTCCAGTGAGTTGATTTTTCCATCAGGCTTTCCATCTCCCCTCACAGTTCCATTGATATCACGGATTTTGAGATCACCAGCCCTTGCACCAAACTTGGCAATATAATCAGCATCGGCAGTTTGAACGATGCCATCCACTACATAATCATAAATGGCTCCAATTGGTTTCCCAATAAACCACCTGTTACCAAGGTTATCATCCTCTTTTCCATCTCCATCAGCATCTACCCCTGTCAAGGCTACCACCTTGTTGCGGTTCATCCAAAAGTTCAAGGTTGTCTCCCAACCAATACCATTGGGATTTTTTGGGGCAAGTACAATACCTGTCAAAGAAAACTCCAATCCCATGTTATCGACTCTTCCGATGTTTGTTCTTACAGAGCTGAAACCAGCGAGGTTGGGCAAAGAGCGGGTCAACAACTGATCAGTGGTCTTGCTTTGGTAAACGTTCAAGTCGCCAGAGATCCTGTTATCAAAGATGGCAAAATTAAGGCCGCCATTGAGTGTTGTCGTCTTTTCCCAGGAAAGCTGCTGGTTGGCAAGACTGCTTTGGTAAATGAACAGTGAGCTGGTGGAACCAAAGACTGTTGTTCCGGAAGCAATATTGGCAAGGGTTTCATAAGAATCAATCCCCTGGTTACCATTCTGGCCATAAGCCAACCTCAACTTGAGGTAATTGACTTTAGGCAATGCTTGTTTGAAGAAATTTTCTTCGCTGATGGCATAGGCCAAAGCACCTCCATAGAAATTGGCGAACTTGTTTCCCTCCGCAAAAGCAGAAAAACCATCACGCCTGAAATTCATGGTCAGGTAATACTTGTTCAAATAGTTGTAGTTCATCCTTCCCAGATAAGCAAGGTTGGATCGATCACTGAATAAGGAGGAGGTGCGTTGGTTGGCAGGGTTACCCAAATGCAGTCCATAATATCCCAATGTTGTTGTACCTGCAAGAGAGAAGTCGCTCGCAGAAGTTCCAACCCTTGAACTGGATGAGTAATCCCTCTGGTAACCAGCCAAGGCATCGATGGAATGGTTGCCCATCATTTTTTTATAGGTCAGGAGATTTTGAATCTCCCATGAATTGGTGAGCACATTGGCCATGCTGCCGTATGTGCTGGAAAGAAATTTTTCCGGATTGGCGATGTCTGCAGGATTATCCCCATTGATAAAATACTGTTCATGCCTGAAACTGCCGGAAACAGTTTCCTGTTTGTATTTGTTGATGTTGATCCTGTAGTTCAGCCCCTTCACTTTAGGAATGTCTGCACTCAGGTAACTGATGATCCTTGTGCTGGTGTATTTCTCAAGGTTGTCATCATACAAGCCGGGAGAGTTGGCATTTCCCCAATAAGGATTGATGAGGTTGGCTGGAGTTGGGTTTTTGTCCAGGATGCCTGCTGCCTCGTCCTTCCATTTATAGGAATAAGGTGTACCGATGGTAGCCTGCCCCATGTCCGGTGGTGTACCAGAATAATCCCTTGCAGAATAATACATGCTTAGGCCATAATCAAGCCACTTGGTGATCTTGGCATCCATTTTTGCAGTAACGGTATACTTCTTGAAATTATCATTGTCCAATACACCATTCTGCTTGAGGTATCCTGCAGAGACATAATAATTGATCATGTCGCTGCGCCCGGAGACACTGAGGTTCAAGTCGTTCAAGGGAGCATACTGGGTAATCTCTCTCAACCAGTCTATCTCTTGACCGTTTTTGTATGCAATCAGTTCTTTTGCATCCAATACTTTTTCTATTGACAAATCGGCTTGACCAGCAAGGCGCCTGTTTTCTGTTCTCCATTTGATAAAGTCTGCGCCCTTCCGCATGTCGGGTCGTTTGGTCCAACTTTGGATGCCATAGTTGTTGTTCACTGAAATCGCAGGTTTTCCTGTTTTACCACGCTTGGTGGAAATCATGATAACACCATTGGCAGCCCTTGATCCGTAGATGGCTGCAGCACTGGCATCCATGGGCCTTTCAGATTTGCAAGCTGGCATGAGCGCTGAAGACAAAACGCGATTGAAAGCAGCCGCGCGTGCCGCCAAAGAAGCCCTGACCACTTCGCTAGAAGCCCATTTGACATGGACCCATGCCAATCAATCGCATGAAGTCAGTGTTACGAGGCAGCAATTTAACGAAGCCACTGCCGAGCTCACAGCTCGTTGTATGTCTGCTGTTAAGAAAGCCTTGCGCGATGCCAAGGTCAAAGCCGACGACATACAAGGCGTGGTCATGGTGGGTGGCTCCACGCGCATGCCTCAAGTGCAAGATGCGGTGGCCGCCTTTTTTGGCAAACCACCGCTCAACAATTTGAACCCCGACGAAGTGGTGGCGCTGGGTGCTGCCATTCAAGCCAATCAATTGGCCGGCAACGATGCCGCTGGCGACCTGCTGTTGCTAGACGTTATTCCATTGTCCTTGGGCATTGAAACCATGGGCGGTTTGGTCGAGCGCATCATTCCGCGCAACCAAACCATTCCCACGGCCATGGCCCAAGACTTCACCACTTACCAAGATGGTCAAACCGCATTGGCTTTGCATGTGTTGCAGGGCGAGCGCGATTTGGTGGTCGACTGCCGCAGCTTGGCGCGCTTTGAATTGCGCGGCATTCCGCCCATGGCTGCAGGCGCTGCCCGCATTCGCGTGACCTTTACGGTCGATGCCGATGGTTTGCTAAGTGTGGCTGCCAAAGAACAAATCAGTGGCGTCGAGGCCAAAATTGATGTCAAACCTTCTTATGGTTTAAGCGACGATCAAATTGCCAAAATGTTGCAAGACAGTTTTACAACGGCCGAAGTGGACATGAAGGCGCGCGCCTTGGTGGAAGCGCGTGTGGATGGCGATCGCATGTTGCTGGCCACGCAAAGCGCATTGAATGCCGATGGTCAATTGTTGAATGCCGAAGACCGCTCAAACATCGATGCCCTTATGAAATCTTTGCGCAACACCGTAGACACTGCAACGGATGCGCAGGTCATTGAAGATGCCACAGAAGCCTT
>JBJOOI010000309.1:0-3114 GCA_046051375.1 Bacteroidota bacterium
GGCAGATAGGAACGAAAATCTTGGATGGTTTGAAGATATAATAAAATAGGTTTTCACTTCCATATTACTTGTATAGTGTTTATATTTGGAGAAATATTAACACTTACCCTATAACTACTAGTTTACTATATCTGTCGTTAGCTTTGGGCATTATACCCTTTGTTCTCTTGGTTTTAAACCCTAAGAAACTTAAAGGCTTAAGATTAATAGCCATCTATTTGTTAGCTGCATTTTTTACGGACTTGATTTTAATCCCTATTTCAAAGGTTTTTTTTAATTCTCCTTTCATTGCCTTTAGGTTTTTTACTGTAATCGAATTTTTTTTGGTTTCATTTTATCTATTTTATTTGATAAAATCAAGAATCAGAAAGACAATTTTTATTTCATTTACAGCATTATTCTCTATTACATTATTCACGGAGAACATACTTATTCAAAATCAAAATTTTGATTCAATTTCTACTGGCGTAAGTGCATTGTTAATCCTAGTTTTTTCATTAATTTATCTTTTCTCAAAAGTCAATTATAATTCAAATCCAGAAAACTTTAAAATTGATGGAGCATTTCTAGTTGTATCATCCATCATAATTTATTTTTCAGGGACTTTCTTTATTTATATACTTTCAAAGAATAATTACTTTGATGAGAATTTCAGATCATTATACTCACTAATAAATGCAACAGTCTTGATAACAAGAAATCTTATAATTTTAGCTGCATTCATCATTGAGCTTAGACTTTATTGGAAAAAAGACACTTTCATAAATACCACTAAGTATTCAATCTAATGCCCCTCCTCCAAGCCATACAATCCTCCTCAAACGTTTCTACGGTGCTGTTCTTCGGCACCTTGGGGATGTTGGTGCTGGCCATTGGGTTGGTGGTATTCATTGTTTTTCACCAAAGGAAGGTTATAAAATACCAGCAGCAACTTCAACGATTGGAAGAGGAACAACAACAGATTCTGCTCAATGCCTCAATCAGGTGGCAGGAGGAAGAAAGGCAACATATAGCGGCTGATCTTCATGACGATGCTGGTCCCCTTTTGGCTACAGCCCGCCTTTATCTGAACGATAACCTGGTAAACCAAGACATCGCTACACAATTGCAAAGTATTTATAATGCCAAGCAAATCATAGATGATACCATCCAGCTGATCAGGAATATCTCCCATAGCCTGATGCCACCTACATTAAAAAACTTTGGGCTGGAGTCCGCAGTCAATGACCTTTTCCAAAAAATCAGTGGCTCTGGCGCTATCAATGCAAGCTGTCGCTTCCACGACTATCGTGAAAGGATGCTGCCACAGCGAGAACTACTGATCTTCCGCGTGGTACAGGAGCTGATCAATAATATACTCAAGCACAGCAATTCTAGTTTCATCCACCTCACCCAGAATCAGAATACGAGTAACTCTATATTTTACATCCATTTGCACCACGATGGCAAAGGAATCACTCAAGCTGACTTTGAAAGAATGAACAAAACTGCTGTAGGACTGGGGCTGAAAAATATACAAAGCAGAATGAAAGTTCTTGCTGGCAGTGTACTTTTTGAAAAAGATGCATCCCAGACTTTCTACAAAGTCACCATAGAAATGCCCCTTTCTGATACTACCGCCTGATTACCTATATTTGTAATGGATCACTGAAAAAGCAAACCATTGCACAATGAATATCATAAAGGTTGGAATAGCCGATGATCATAAAATCTTTCGCAAAGGAGTCATACTCTCTTTGAGGCAATACACCAACATTTCCTTCATATTTGAGGCTGAAAATGGAGAAGAACTGCTCAACCGTCTGAGTGAAGAACAACCAGATGTTGTACTCATGGACCTTCGCATGCCCGGAAAGGATGGAATAGAAGCAACCAAAGAAGTCAGTAAACGGTATCCGAATGTGAAAGTCCTCATCATTACCATGTTTGAGGACGAAAGATTTGTCTCTCATCTTATGGAAAATGGTGCCAACGGTTACCTTCTCAAAAATGCAGATCCTTCCGAGATAAAGAAAGCCATCATGGAAGTGATGGTTAAAGGGTATTACCTCAACAATTTCGTCAACAGGGTTTTGCTCAAAAAATCAAGTACAAGAAATAAAGCCATCCCATCCCTCAACAGCGAAATTGTCATGTCAGACAAGGAAAAAGAGGTGGTCCGTTTGCTCTGCATGGAGTTTACGGCTGCGGAAATCGCACAAAAAATGGAAATATCCCCAAGAACCGTTGAATCCATCAAAGACAGGTTGATGGAGCGTTTTGGGTTAAAAAATACTGCTGGACTGGTATTTTTTGCAGTAAAAAACAACATGATTGACTGATCATTTCCAATGGAAATGTCAAAATTATCCTGTTTCTAAAGCAACCTTCCTTTTTACGTTAACTTTGTAAAAAAAGATGAGCAGGCACGGAAAAGTTCTTGTGGCAATGAGTGGTGGAATCGATAGCACCGTTGTGGCACTGATGCTGCACGAACAAGGGTATGAGGTGATTGGCATCACCATGAAAACATGGGACTACGCCAGTTCTGGTGGAAGTAAAAAAGAAACCGGTTGCTGCAACCTTGATTCTTTCAATGATGCCCGTGCTGCAGCAGTCCACCATGGTTTCCCCCATTATATCCTGGATATCCGCGAAGAATTTGGTGGTTTTGTGGTTGAAAATTTTGTTGACGAATACCTGGCGGGCAGAACACCCAATCCTTGTGTCATGTGCAATACCCATATTAAATGGCGCGCGCTGTTAAAAAGGGCCAATGCCATGGATTGTGAGTTCATTGCCACAGGACATTATGCCAAGGTAAGGGAAGAAAATGGCAGACACCTGATCAGCAAAGGGATTGATGAAACCAAGGACCAGAGCTATGTGTTATGGGGCCTTCAGCAGGATTTGCTGGGAAGAACCCTGCTTCCACTCGGAGGATACAGGAAAACAGCCATAAGACAGATGGCACACGATTTTGGTTACCCTGAACTCGCCAAAAAAAGTGAAAGTTATGAGATCTGCTTTGTACCTGACAATGATTACCGTGGATTTCTGAAACGCAATGTAGAGGGATTGGAAGAAAGGATGAAGGGTGGAACCTTTGTAGACAAACAAGGCAAGATTCTTGGA
>JBJOOI010000310.1:0-3109 GCA_046051375.1 Bacteroidota bacterium
AACACAAAGAAATAAAAATCCTTGTTGTCTGTATAGCTCTGGATGGGGTTCCCTGCCAATGGCATGCCACCGGTTCCGATGGTACGGGAATCAAATGCACCATTGTAACATAGGTTGAGTTTACCCCCCCATCCTGAAACATAAACATTTTCACAGCGGTCAACCAGAAATGCCACAGGTGAAATATTGGGGATGATGGCCGAGGTGCCATAAACAGTAGAATACACATAATCGGTAAGGTCGGGCCTCAACTTGGCAATAAACTGCTTCGCGCCAGGATTGCTATACGAGGCATTGCGCACAGGCCAGTTGCCCAATGAAATACCCATAACATATGGGAACCCTTTCTGGTCAAACTGGATACCATAAACAATATCGGTTTCACTAGTACCAAGGAAAGTACTGATTCCTCTTGCACCTGTATTGCTGAAAACTGACACAAACCCATCCACACCACCCTGCAATGAAGGGCCAAGTGTTCCTGTTCTTGTTCCAGGCAGATTGCCACTTTTCGTTGCACCAGCCACGTAAATGGCATTGTTCAAAGGATTGAGGGCCAATACAAATGCAGCATCATCATCACTTCCTCCAAGATAAGTGCTAAAAAATATTGTTGAAAGGTCAGGGCTGAATTTCATCAGCACGCCATCTTGGCCACCGCCGAATGTGGTCTGGCTCGCATTCCTCATCGGGAAATCGTTGGAGGAGGTGCTGGATGCGACATATACATTGTTTGCCTTGTCCAGAATTACTTCACTCCTGGCATTGTCTCCATAATTGTACAAAAGCGATTTCGGACCTGGGCTTATGGCAGCATCCATATTGGCTCCATCAAGACCCGTTCCACCGATCAATATACCGCCCAATAAAATGGTACCATCTGAGGAAAGCTTGGTTACAAAAATATCAGTCCCCCCCAAGTTACCTACCCTGTTGTTGTTTCTGGTCGGAAAATTAGAAGAGGTGGTTCTTCCAAGGATTACGGGGTTTCCTTGTGGATCAACGAATATGCTGTGCGGAAACTCATCTCCACTACCACCCAAATACGTTGAAAAAAGCCTGGTTCTTCCATCAGGGCTAAACCGGGTGATACCAATATCTACACCACTGATATTACCCTGTCCGGTTCCACCGCCAAATCTGGTTTGAAAGGCCCCGGTTGACAGCGGATATCCAGCTCCAAAAACAATACCCCCGGCATAAAGACTTCCATCTGGACCAGGTGCTGCCGTGAAACCCCAGTTGCTGCTCCTGCTTCCAGTATATGTAGAAAAAACCAATACCGGATCAATGGTCAGGGCCGCAGTTTTGTCATATTCCTTGATTGAAAAGCTGACCTGGTTTCCCTTGAGGGTATATGTACAGGCCACCTCTTTTTTCTGACCACCAATGATTTGATATGCGTAGGGAGGAAGTTCCCTGGACTCTCCCACAGCAGTGGAAACAACAAGATGACCGTTTTTGATGCTGAGTTTATCAACGCCATCATAGGTCATGAGGATGTTTGTTGGATCTGCCCCAGGGGCAAGGAGTAAATCATATTTCATCCTGTCACCACTTGAATAGTAGCGGATGTCAACTCCCGGATAAAGCCCTTTTCCAAGAATGCTACCATAACTGCCAACGCCCATTTTCCAATTGGAGGGATCGTCTCCCAAGAAATAATTGGACTTCTCTCCAGTTGGTTTCTCAGCAACAAACTGAACTGCCTGATTGCTGCCTGTAAATTTTACACGGTAGGCATGAGCCCTGATATCGACTGAAGATTCAGTTTCACCGTCTTTTAGCGCAGGAGTAATTTTTACCGGGGCTGTTTTTTCAGCTTCATGCCCATGGATATATTCCATCACGGCTGAGAAATCTTCGGGATTGTTTTTCAAAACCGTGTATCCCTGATTGCTGATAAAGAGGGTGCCATTCCCAGCTACTGTTTTGAACCTGAAATCCCCCTTCCACTGCCCCTTGTTCTCAACGAAATCCAGCGCATAAAAAGATTGAGAATGAACAGGTTGCCTGCCCAGGAACAGCAAAAAGGTAAATATTGCAGGCAGAAAACTTTTCATAGATGTATGACAATAATTAAAAGTATATGTTTAAAATCTTAAAAGATGTTAATAATTGGCAATTATGCCCTTGAATGTGCTATTTGAAATAAATTTACTGCTTTCCACATACTAATTTAGATATACCGACGTTCGTTAAAGCGTATACAACCAAATGAATTTGATACCCAACACATTACTACTATACTGCTACGGATGCATCTCGATCATTTTTTTGTCAATTGCAACCACAAATGTTGAGGCACAACAAAAATTTGAATACGGTATTTCCATTGGTGGGATGAAGTATGAGGGTGATATTGGTGGCCGGTATGGCAGTGGTTTAGGTGCATTCAACAACAGTACTTCCAGATCAAGTTTTAATGCATCGCTTTATCTGGGATACAGAATAGGAGAAATACTGAAAATCCGAGCCGCTGCGACCTATGGAGGCGTACAGGCGGCAGACAGCCTGCTTTCTGGGGATAGCCCTGCAATCTTAGCCAAAAAAACCAGGAACGTACATTTCAAGTCGATCATCGTTGAGGGATCATTGATGGCAGAAATTTATCCAACAGTTTTATTCGAATCAAATCCTTCATCAGTAACAGGTAAATTTCGTCCTTATTTACTGGCAGGAATCGGCGTATTCCATTTTGACCCTAAAGGTCTATACCAGACTCCCAATGGCTCAGCCGCATGGGTGAATTTGCAGCCATTAAGAACAGAGGGCCAAGGAATGCCCAACCATCCAGATCGCAAAGAATATGCATTGATTGAACAAAACATACAAGTGGGTTTTGGAATCAAATACCATATTTCTCAAAAGGTGGGTGTTTCCTTTGAAGTGATAGGGAGAAAAACCCCTACCGACTACCTCGATGATGTAAGCACCAGATACATTGACAACAGAGATTTTTATACTTTTTTTGGACAAACTTCACCGGTAGCTAGAATAGCAGAGCAAATGGCCAACAATCCTGTATACAAGAACGGTGGAGCCCCACTGCTTGGATGGGGACCGGGTGGCCGCAGGGGTTCCCCTCAATACAAAGATTATTTTTATT
>JBJOOI010000311.1:0-3109 GCA_046051375.1 Bacteroidota bacterium
ATTTGAACTGTATGCCAAAAGAAGTTCCTGGGGATTGGGTCAGCAGTTTTTTGCAGCCAATGTGAAGAATGGTGTGCCTTATAAGTTGAGGGTTCAGGGAGAGCTGTATGCGAAACTGATTTGTGGCAATGAAAGTGTGAGCAAATTGGATTTCACGATTGACAGTTATGCGCTAATGACAAAGGCAGATATGGGCTCAATGAATGTCAATTATCTTTCCGATGCCACAGGGTTGATGGGTTCGGCTGACAAGGAAGAATGCACCGGAAGCGATATCATGGTGGGTGGAAAGAAAGTGGGTGTTAACCGTATACAGACGCTGGGCATCCGAATCACGAAGGTAGAGGCTCAAATGGGTCAGGGTGGAGGTTGGGTACCCATGCGGAGCGATGGTACCTTCATAGAACCTGCCGGCAACAAGGCTGCCACTGGTTCAGCTTCAGCTTCTGGATCAGCTTCATCTTCAGCTTCGCCTTCAGGAACTGCTTCCAGCCAGTCAACCGGCAACAACAATACCCAAACCAATAGGCAGAATGCGACCAGCGGTTCAACACAGCAGTCCAGCAATCAGCAAGCGATAAAAGCAGAAGAACGGCGCAAGCATGAAGAGGCTGTCAGACAAAACGAACAGCGTTACCAACAACAACTTCAACAAATTTCACAAAAGAGTGAGATGCGTGCACAGCGGGATGGTGCCATAATGGATGGTATAGCTGGTGTGCTGTCAACCATACAAAAAAACAAGGCAGCAAAAGGCCTGGCGGAAGATGCAAGTGCAAGGAACAAACGCCTGGAAGAGTTCAAGGGAAAAATTTCTGCAGGGGGGTATGAGCTGATTTCCTGTACATCCTGTGGTGGGGTTGGATTTGAAAATTGCGGGCAATGCAAAAGCATGGGTAAAATCAAATGCAGCTCTTGTAATGGAACTGCAGGTGGCACCTGCACGAGATGCAGGGGGACGGGTAAGACCAGTTACGGTCCCTACAATTTGGCTTGCACTGACTGTTCCGGAACCGGACAAAAGAAATGTCTTCCCTGCTCCAATCAGGGATTCAATATCTGTTTTTTGTGCCATGGGCGTGCTCAACGCCAATGTTATTTATGTGATGGTACGGGAGTGAAATTAACCACAACAGGGAATACTGCATCAGAAGACCTTTCTTCTGCAGATAGAACAAATGGCAGTGATGAAGCAACCTCATTGGAATTGCAAAAACAAACAGCCATTGATGAAGCCATTTGCGGAGATTTCGGATTTTACAAGAAACCCGGAACATTGAAAGCGGGGATTGATTCTGTTTATTATATAGGATTCAAACGGTCGTTCAATAATGTTGATGAGGCTACCCTCTCTTTGAAATTGTTCGTCGTTTATCGGTACAGCGATGGCAGTTTTCCCTTGCTCACCGATTTACAGGATAAAACTAAACATCAGCCGCAGACAAATGAAAACGGAAGCACGCGGATGATGGGTTATTTTGAAAGCTTTTCGACCGCACAAAAAGCCATGAAACAGATGGTTCAAAATGCCTATACCAAAGGAATAAATCTTGCCCAAGATGTTACAATTGAAAAAATCAATTCGGCTGGTAATATACCTGTAAAAAAAGAAGATTTCTGGAATAACTGATCAACAATTATAACGATTAAATGATGAAAAAAACACTACTGATATTGGTTGTATTCTTTATCACCTCTTTTTCAGGGTATGCACAGGTCAGTGAAGACGAAGCCCGTCGTATGTATGATGAGGCGGAGCAACAATACGAGGCACAGCATTTTTACGAGTGCTATCAACTTTGTATGAACCTAAAGGAAAAAATGGGTAAGGATACACCCAAAGTCCTTTATCTCATGTTGAAAGCCATTTACAATAATTTGGAGAGCAACAGTGAAAAAAGCCAGCACAAAATCAACAAGGCCTATGAAAATTACAGCCGATTTTTTGAATATTCAAATGCCTTTTTCACACTCATAGACAAAAAAACCTACCCGGAACAGAAGCTCAGTGAGATAGAGAAAATCCATGACTATTTTCAAAAGGGGATGAGTGCATACGAGCATCAAAAAGGCAGAAGACCCGAAGATGCCATTGCTTTTTTGAATGAGTGTGGCAGAAAATTTCCATTGAAACCCTGGAGTAAATATGATCAATTTGTGTCGAGGTCTGTAAGGTTTACCCTTGATAGTCCTTACTTAAAAATTGTTGAAGAGAGCGCTAACTCATCTCTTAGAACTTCAACAACTATTCAATACCAAGTAGCAGCTACCTTCCTGGATTTCAGGCTTATTACTGGTATAGACTACAGCGATTGGGGATTTAAAGGACCGAACAAAATGGAAAAAACAATGCCGAGAGCAATTGATGGGGTTGTCTGGAGCTTTAGAGGTGCATACAAATCCAAAAAAGATGAAGATCGCTTTTATAAATACCTTTATTCCGATACTGCTGTTAATCCGCGTGTTGCATTTTCTGAGTGGAAGAATATAACCAGCACAGAGGAATTCAGGTCATTGGGAATGTATCAACATAATGGTGGTTGGAATCTATTTTTTCTTAAACAACCAGATGAATATTCTAACGGAGGCCTCTTCGATCAAACCTCAGCCGAGTTCAGGGATGGAGATTACGAGCGGAGAATCACAGAGGCTTTTCAGTTCCTTGTTGACTATTTCCCCAAACAAAATGTTTCCAGTAAGAAAGAAAACAAGCCGCCATTGAACAGTAAATTCTAGGCTGTTTTTCTTCTATTCATCATGGTCTTCATTTCATCACCATGGACTTATATGATATCAAGCGAATCTTGTAAAACGAAAACACTGCTTGGCAAACTAATATCCGTACCCGACAAACTCGATCCTAAGTCAGTAGGTAAACTGATTAATTTAGGTAGCATGTATTGTAAACAGGTAACATTTAGTTCACATCATATTATTCACCGCTAAAATTTTCATTTTGTGAAAAAGATCATTTGTTTGCTCTTGATTTTAATAAGCTTTTCTGCAGCAAATGCCCAGGGCAGTGGCGACCCCATGATGGCCTGGGTTAAATATGCTACCAGTACCTGGGGTAAAACGCTGGGATTTGAACTGTATGCCAAAAGAAGTT
>JBJOOI010000312.1:0-3101 GCA_046051375.1 Bacteroidota bacterium
CAATGATTCAAAATATGGCGATGATGATTTGACAGTAGGGTCCATGAGGCCTTACCAGCTTTTCCTCATTTTCAGGGAACTCGTGGAAGGCATGGATGCCCGCGGCATGAACCATGCCAAAGACCTTGGGTGGATGATTGATGCATCACACAACATCAAGGATCCGCTGGAAGATCTTCTGCAATCGGTTGAAGCCATTCAAATCGCTTATGCACAGGCCCTCTTGGTGGATGACAAGGCGCTTGATGAGGCCAGGGAATCCAACGATGTGGTGCGTGCGCAGGAAATCCTGCAGCAGGCATTCCGTACCGATGTAAGATCTGTTGTCGCTGAAGCAAGGCGAAGAAGTGGTGCAGCCATTGATCCATTGGGCGCATACCGTGCCATGAAAGTCAGGGATACCCTGATTGGTGAGCGTGGTGCTGTATCCAAAGCCACAGGGCTCTGATTTTATAAACCGAAGATCATGCAGAAAAAGCCAGTTGTTGCCATTCTTGATGTTGGAAAAACCAACAAGAAATTACTGCTTTTTGATCAGTCATACCAATTGGTCTATGAAAAGAGTGACCGGATGGAAGAGACGGTTGATGAGGATGGATTTGCTTGTGAAGACCTGGCATCTTTGACCAGTTCTGCACTTGAGTTGATCAAGTCATCCTTGCATCTCGAGGAATTCGAAGTAAAGGCCATCAATTTCACTGCCTATGGTGCAAGCTTTGTATACATTGATGGCCATGGAAAAACATTGACACCCCTTTACAATTACCTCAAGCCATATCCGCAAGATCTTCAGCATCAGTTTTATGAAAAATATGGTGGGGAAAAAGCATTTTCGCGCTGCACCGCATCACCGGTCTTGGGCAGTTTGAATTCAGGCATGCAGGTATTGCGCATCAAGCATGAGCAGCCTGAAATCTTTTCCAGGATTGCGTTTGCGCTGCATCTTCCACAATACCTGAGTTATCTTTTCACTGATCTTGCTGTAACGGATATCACCAGCATCGGTTGTCATACCAATCTCTGGGACTTTACGCAACAAGTATACCATGCATGGGTGCAAAATGAAGGCATTTCTACAGTGCTTGCTCCCATCATTTCTTCTGCGCATGTTGAAAAAATCAATATTGAAGGGCAGTCATTGTCTTGCGGAATCGGATTGCATGACAGTTCTTCTGCATTGATTCCTTACTTGAGTTGTTTCAATAATCCTTTTGTGCTGGTCTCTACGGGTACCTGGAGCATCACGCTCAATCCTTTTGATCATGTGCCCCTCGCTGATGAGGAGCTGGAAAAGGATTGCCTCTGTTATTTGCAATACACCGGAAAACCAGTCAAGGCATCCAGGCTTTTTTTAGGCAATGCGCATGAGAAAGGAGCTGAACGCATTGCTTCCCATTATGCCCTGCCAGCAGATTTTTACAAAGCCATTCGCCATGACAATGGATTGTCTGCATTGGCAAAAGAACGCCTGTTGTCAAAGGCCTGTTTGGACTTTGAAGCAGTTGACCTCATGGAGGTGGAGTCTCCTGATCTGGCTTACAACATGTTGATTGCTGTGTTGGTTGAAAAACAAATTGAAAGCATCAACCTGGTCTTGAAACACCAGGATGCTGAAAATATTTTTGTGGATGGAGGCTTTAGCAAAAATCATGTCTTCATGAACATGTTGGCGTCTCATTACCACGACAAAAAACTATATGCTGCTGAAGTGGCCCAGGCCACAGCCCTGGGTGCTGCCTTGGCTATCCATGATGCATGGAATCCCAATCCCATTGGGGAGGACCTCATCAATCTTAAGTTGTACAGTTAAACCATTCAGATATGTTTAGAGTGAATCTTGTGCTCAGGACTTTTGTGCTGGTGCATTTCCTGTGCTGCGCTTTTGCCACAGCAAAGGCAGCCAGTGCTGATCCCGTTTTGTTGGGGAAAATCAGGTTGATCAGCGGAGATACTGCCAACAGCAGAATCAGTTACGGCATTGGATTGTTTGAAACAGCCCTTAAAGATTTATCATACACCACAGAAAAAGCCCAAGCCATTTCATTGGATAAAAAAGGGCTTGTGCAGGTCATTGCCAGTGTTGATGGAACTGCAATCATCAAAGATGCTGAGCAGACCTTGAAAATGTCTTTGACAACAGTTGCTGTGAAAGAACATTTCAGGATTGTTGTAAAGAATGGATTCGTGGTTGTTGTTGGTGCAGATCCCACCGGGGTCATGTATGGCCTTATTGAATTGCGGGAAAGGGTGGTGGCTGCCAGGTCTATGCCAGCACTGCTGGACATCGCAGACGGCCCAGAGATGGTACTGCGTGGCAGTTGCATTGGTGTTCAAAAGCCGGCCTATCTTCCGGGAAGACTGGTCTATGAATATCCCTATACTCCGGAATCATTCCCCTGGTTTTATGACAAGGAATTGTGGACAAGGGTATTGGATTCCATGGCCAACAACCGCATGAATGCATTGTTTCTTTGGAATGGTCATCCGTTCGCTTCATTGGTTAAATTGAAGGACTATCCATATGCACTGGAAGTTGATGAGGCAACATTCAAAAAGAACGAAGCAATTTATGGTTTCATCACCAAGGAAGCGGAACGCCGCGGTATCTGGGTGATTCAGATGTTTTACAACATCATCGTATCAAAACCTTTTGCAGATCATCATGGCATCAAAACACAGGACCGAAACCGTCCAATCGTTCCCTTGATCGCAGATTATACCAAGCAGTCCATTGCCGCCTTTGTTGAAAAATATCCCAACGTAGGATTGATGGTGGCATTGGGAGAAGCCATGGAAGGGGTTGGGCAGGATGATATTGACTGGTTCACCAAAACCATCATCCCCGGTGTCAAGCAAGGTTTAGCAGCACTCGGAAAAACAGAGGAACCACCCATTGTTTTGCGTTCACACGATACCGATGCACCAAGTGTGATGCGTGCAGCCTTGCCCTTGTACAAAAACTTATATACGGAATCCAAGTACAACGGTGAATCACTGACGACCTATACACCACGCGGCCCTTGGGCTGAATTGCACCGCAAGCTGAGTGCATTGGGTTCTGTTCAGTTGGAAAATGTACATATCCTTTCCAACCTGGAACC
>JBJOOI010000313.1:0-3099 GCA_046051375.1 Bacteroidota bacterium
TGGGCAGAGCAATGGAACACTCAATGGAGGAAAACAAGACATGCTTGAAGGGGGTATAAAAGTTCCTGCTGTTGTTGTTTGGAATAACAAGATCAAGGCGGGCAGCAGTTCCGATCAGCTGGCCTTGTTGATGGACTTTTTCCCAACCCTGGCCAACATTGCAGGGGCAACTGTTGAGCACAAGGTCAATGGCATCAACCTTAGATCTGTTCTAAAAGGGAGTGCAGCTATTCAGACTGACAGAACGGTTTACTGGATGAGAAGAGAAGGCGGACAACACAATGGACTTGCCTACTATGCAGCAAGAAAAGGAAATTTCAAGATTCTGCAGAACAATCCTTTTGAAGCATTCAAGGGCTACGACCTGGAAAAAGATCCCCTTGAAAAAAATCCGATCAATCCAAAAGACCATGAACCCTTCAAAGCATTGAAATTTTCCTTGCAAGAACACATCAGGGCCACAGGAAAAGTCCCCTGGCAACAACCCAACTGAACATTTACTCCATCACCTTGCTGGGCAAATAGCCAATGCGCTGTGCAACTGCCATAACCTTCTGGTCTTTCTCCAGTTGTACAGGTTTGGTGTACACTTCCCAGCGTTGAGGAACAATACCGTCTCTTCCTACGACCTTATAAGCAATGGAAGCCCCGTCAGTAATGCATTTGATGGCCACCAAATTGTCTGAGCGCACAAACAATGGATCTGATGTTACCGGAGGTTTGTCTCCGCCATTCCACATCTGCTTGATCAATTGCTTTTCAGGAATGGCCCCAAGGTCTGGCACCTCTTTTTGCCATTTGTTGAATACATCCCTGAACCTGTTCAGCACTGTTGCGTAGGCAGGATCTTTGGCAAGGTCATTGAGCTGATAAGGATCATTGAGCACATCGTACAATTCTTCTGTTGTACCCTTGGTCTCAAACCAGCGCATCTGGGTTGGATTGAGTTTGCCTGCATCGCGCAAGCGGATGATGTCGCGCATGGATGCCTGCTGCTTTCTGTACGCAAGGTCCATGTACCCTGGCTTTTCTGGAAAGAAATTGTAGACATACTGGTAACGGCCATCGTGTACCGAACGGACACGGTTGTAATGGCTGTCTACCCTATCGCTGGCGCCAAATACATATTGGTTCTTCCCTTTGCTGGCATAAGGACCAAGAAATGCCCTTCCCTGCATGTTCAGAGGCGGCTTGATGCCTGCCAGTGACAATACTGTAGGTGCATAATCGATGGAAGATATCAATCGCGAATCTGTGGTCCCAGGTGTTGTTTTATGTTCTCCATTGTTCGGAAACCGGATGATCAAAGGAACACGCAATCCCCTATCTGTGATTTCTCTTTTTACATAAGGCAGGCCATCGCCATGATCTGCCCAAAACATGACAATAGTATTCTCCAGCAATCCTTCTTTTTCCAGCTCACTGATCTTCTCTCCAATCCAATCATCCATTTCTGAAACATTGGTATAAAACCTTGCAATATCCAACCGCACTGAATCAGTATCCGGATAGATGGGAGGAACTTTCACCAGCTTCGGATCAACCCTCAAAGGCTTGTTGGCCCTTTCCCATACCTGGCTTTCATGGGTGATTTCACAATTGAAAACTGCAAAAAAAGGCTGATCTTTTGCCCTGTTGCGGTAATGGGCCTTTTTGTTGCTTTCATCCCAAAATGTTGCGGTCTCGCCAAACTGATAATCCGTCTTTGCATTGTTGGTACAATAATAACCTTCAGCACGAAGGTATTCTCCGAGATGCTTCACACCAACAGGAGGCACCGCCGAATAACTCTTGGGCAGGCCTGTCTGTTCAGGATAGGTATTGTTCAATACACGCATGTTATGGCCTCCATTGCTGGTTTGCATTCTTCCAGTAATGATTGCATTCCTGCTGGGAGCGCAGACGCCTGCAGCAGTAAAAACATTGGTATACCTTGTTCCTTGTTTTGCCAACCGATCGAGGTTGGGCGTAGGCACGGTCATGTCTCCATAAGCGCCAATCCTTGGGCTCATGTCTTCCGTACTCAACCAAATGATGTTGGGTCTTTTGATGGAAGCCACAGGCTTCTTCTCGGGCAACTTTGTTTTGACAAGATAAGGTTCCATCACTTTTTTCCAGATGATATAGCCCTTCGCATTCATGTGGAGCCTATCGCTCACAAACAGCTCTTCCATGAAACTCCCATCGGGATTCAACATCGGACTGAATACATCAATGAATTCCGTTTTGGATGATGCTGCGCAGAAATCCTTGATCAACCTGTTGGTCTCTTTTACAGTTGCGAGAAAATCAACCCTTACCGGACTGGGCTTCAATGACACAAAAGCAATGGGGACCTTGGGATAGCGCGACCTGATCAAAGCATGCAAGCGTTTGAACCTGTTCAATACTGTATCAGCCGTGATGGACTTGGATGAAGCCACATCATTCTCCCCGCAATAAATGATGATCTGGGCAGGATTGTAAGGGAAGATTATCTGCTCGGCATAATCAATCAGGTGAGGCAATGATGACCCGCCAAAAGCCCTGTTGACAATGGTCTTGTCGGGAAAATAATCACCCACATCTTTCCACTTGGTAAAGGATGAACTTCCGATCAGCAGGATGGCACCCTCAGGTGGTTTGGCGATAGAGTCCTGTTTGACAAAGGCCCTGACTTCATTGATGAAGGGCTGTGCGGATGCCGACAACATTGACATGAGAACCGCAAAGAATAAAAACAATTTCTTGTTCAACATCGTAATTTGCTTTTGAAAAATTGATCCTTTAAGGTACACTTATTTTTTAGGAGGCCCTATTGGCTCCAACTTGATTGTTGGCGCGCTGGGATCAAAATAATACAGACCGGCATTGGCATAGAGGCCCAGGTGACCTTGCAGCCGCTCTCTGAATAAATTATAATCCTTGGGAATATTTTTATTTCTCCATGCGGCTTCTGCCAATCCTGCCATGCGGGGAAACAACATGTAATCCAACCGCTTTTCGTTTTGCATGGTTTCGGTCCAGATATTGGCCTGAATTCCTGCAACCAATTTTTGCTTTTCTGCAGTCAAATTGAATTTGGACAAATCAAAGGAGTAAACAGATTCCAGGGGTGCA
>JBJOOI010000314.1:0-3385 GCA_046051375.1 Bacteroidota bacterium
GTATTGACGAAAGGATCAGGGACATTGCCAACAGGAAACAACTTGTACTTGGTGGTTTACACGATATTCAGTTTGATCCTAAAAATAATATTGAATTTTTAACTACGGAATCCTTGCCATATCATCCCAATGGACTGAGTTTTCTGGCAGAAATCAATAGTGGAGAACATGTTTCCCAAACCTATTATTCAGTTGGTGGTGGATTCATTGAGCAAGAAAATCAACAACCAGAAACCAATTCACAAATAGAACTTCCTTTCCCCATCAATACCGCCAAAGACCTGCTGCATTGGTGCATGAAAACAGGGATGTCCGTGAGTGAGATTGTTTTAGAGAATGAATCCAGCTGGAGAACTGAGTCAGCAACAAAAGAAGGGATTATCAATATATGGTCTGTGATGAAGGAATCCATTTACAACGGTTGCCATACCGAAGGCACACTTCCTGGAGGGTTACATGTCAGGAGAAGGGCCAGAGACCTCAACCATCGGTTGATTGGAGCAACACCTTACAACAATCAACAAGAGTGGCAGGCGGCCATAACCAAAGGTGGCAAGGATTTTCGGTACACCATCGATTGGGTCAGCTGTTTTGCCCTTGCCGTCAATGAGATGAATGCATCCTTCGGACGGGTAGTTACTGCACCCACCAATGGAGCAGCAGGGGTGATTCCTGCCGTTCTTCAGTATTTCATCAGTTTCTGTGATGATAATGCTGAAGACAAAGTCATTCAATTCCTGCTCACTGCCTCAGAAATTGGATCCATCTTCAAAAAAGGGGCTACCATCTCTGCCGCCATGGGCGGATGTCAGGCTGAAATAGGTGTGTCCAGCGCCATGGCCGCTGCAGCACTATGCGAATGCCTGGGTGGCACGCAACGCCAGGTATTGATGGCTGCTGAAATTGCCATGGAACACCACCTGGGTCTTACCTGTGATCCCATTGGCGGACTGGTACAGATTCCCTGTATTGAAAGAAATTCCATGGGCGCCATAAAGGCCATCACTGCAGCTCAACTGGCATTGCAAAGTGCTCCAGATTTCGCAAAAGTTTCCCTGGATGCCGTCATCAAGACCATGTGGGAAACAGCAAGAGACATGAGTTCCAAATACAAAGAAACTTCTGATGGGGGCTTGGCCCAGCAGATTCCACTGAGCCTGAGCGAATGTTAGTGGAATTGATCAATAGGTATTGACCACATTGTAGAGCGTATCCCGTTCCACTGGTTGTCTTCCCACTTGTTTGATAAGGCCTACCAGTTCATCGGTGGTCAAGGTAGGATTTTGCTCCTCGCTTCCCGCCATAGAATAGATCTTGGTAGAATCATCAATGGTTCCATCCAGGTCATTTACGCCAAACGAAAGGGTAAGCTGTGCCTGCTCCCTGCCCAACATGGGCCAATAGGCTTTGATGTGTGGGAAGTTGTCCATGTAGATCCTGGCAATGGCATAGAGCTTCATGTCTTCAATGGAGCTCACCTCTGGGATATGGCTCATTTCATTGTCAACATTCCTGAATTTCAATGGGATGAAAGTATTGAAACCTTTGGTCTCGTCTTGAAGGTTGCGCAGCCTCTCCATGTGGTCAATCCTGTGTTTGTATTCTTCCACATGTCCATACAACATGGTTGCATTCGTATGCATTCCCAAACGGTGTGCAATCGCATGGATATCAAGCCATCCTTCTGCATCGACCTTGTCTGCGCAGATTTGTTCCCTCACCACAGGATCAAAAATTTCTGCACCTCCACCTGGAAGTGAGTCCAGTCCTGCTTCATGCAACAATTTCATGCCATCGACCCTGCTCAGCTTGGCTTTCCTGAACATATAGTCCAGCTCTACCGCGGTAAATCCCTTGATGTGCAGGTCTGGTCGGTGCGCCCGGATTTTTTTGATCAGTTCTTCGAAAAAATAAATGTCCATTTTGGGATGTACGCCGCCAACAATATGCACTTCTGTGATGGGTCGACCGTCGTAAGCCTTCACTTTGTCCAGCATCTGATCGATGCTCAGTTCCCATCCTTCTTCACGCTTTGAATACAGCTTGGAGTAGGAGCAGAACTTGCAGGAAAAAACGCAGACATTGGTTGGTTCGATATGGAAATTCCTGTTGAAATAGGTTTTGTGACCATGTTCTCTTTCACGGATGAAGTTGGCCATGGTGCCCAACATGGCCAATGAACCTTTCTCAAAAAGCATCAGCCCTTCTTCTGGATTTATCCTTTGCCTGTTTTCAATTTTGGATGCAATTGTTTTGAAGGCAGGGTCAAGGCCTGGAAAATCGATCAGACTGGAGGTAGGTCCATTCATGGTAACTTCTTTGTGCAAAAATACACGCTGATTTCGGTCTGACCTAAACCTGTTGAACCCTCAGTTATTATTGAACCAGCTTTATCAGTTTTTCGGTGATCGACTTGTCAGTGTATTGGATGTTCAGGAAATACATTCCTGCCGGCAATCCAGCCAGATTGATTTCCTGTATGTTCAGCACCTGTCCGGGTTTGTATAGATAGGATAAAACGATATCACCTTTTGCACTTGAGAGCTGAATCGATTTCAGGTTGTTAGCAGCCGGGAAAAATTGAACAGCTGTTTTATAAGATGAAGGATTGGGGTAGAGCAGGTATCCCTGTTCTTTCAAGCGTTGCGGCAGGGTAACGGATGAGATGCTCACATTGTCAATGTAAATATCGTTGTTGCCATTGCCAATGTTGACAAAGCGGGTCATAAAGGCATTCTTGCCATCCACAATGCTCGTCAGGTCAATACGTTCCTTTCTCCATTCTGTCATGTTCAAGGGCTCAAATGAAGCGGAGGTATTTCTATCTGCAGTGGACAAAGTTGATCCCCATTTTTTATAAATAGACTGCCAGTTTTTCCCACAATCCCAAGAAATGGCTATTTCGAGGGTGTCGGGTTTTGACCCATTGGGTGCATTTGCTGCAAGGTCAAACTCAAGGAATACCGAATCTGGATTCCCCCTGGTTACAAGTGGCGATATCATCCCACTAACGAAGGATGGTCTTTGGAAATTTCTTGCAACCATAGCTGATGAAGACAAAGCCTTTTGCCATTTATCGTTTCCATGAATGGGATAGGCTGACCATTGGGGTTAACAGCAACAATGCTGATGTTGTTTTTTCCTTGAGCGATTACTTTGTAAAGACCTGGTCTTCCTGAAATTGCAATTATACCTGTTAAATCCATTCTTAATTATTTACGTCGCCAAAAATATAAATTCTTTGTTAGCCAAATTACATTCTTGTGATTTTTGCATAAATCTTTTCTGTTTCCAGTTCAATAATCAGGTGATAAATCCCACTTGGAAGAGCAGAAATTGAATACGATTCAGCATCTATTTTACTGATAAACATCTCTTTACCGGT
>JBJOOI010000315.1:0-3090 GCA_046051375.1 Bacteroidota bacterium
CATCTTGTCAAACATTACCCTGAAATCCTGGAACCTTGGCACATTGGGAAACATCTTCATGATCTCCAGTGTATTGGGTGCTCCCATCTCTACATCACACAAGGCCACGATATTTGCCAATCCGGTGCCATGTAATTTTTTGATGATGTCTGCACCGCGGTTGCCAATTCCAATGCATGCCAGGTTCACCTTGTCGCTTGGCGCGATGCCATTTTTACCCAAACCCAGAACGGACGATGGCAAAATGGAAACACCCGCCAATCCTGCCAATGCTACACTGCTTTTCTTTAAAAATTCACTTCTTCTCATTTTCCTTTAGATTATTTTACTCAATTATTTTTACACAAATCAATTTCAGTATGTGAGATTTAGAACCCAAGGGTTCATTTCCATTATTGATGATTGGTTTTCAAGATGGCTTTCTCTTCAACAACCGGCAATTTTAATTTCAACATTTGAATATCTTTTGTATTGTTCAACTGAATCATTGGCATTTCCTTTGCTGTTGGAATACGCAGATCTGTTATCATTGAGGATTGCACATCATCCATCACAATGGCTGGCCGAAAATCATCCTGGACATATTTAAGCGTCATGTTCTTGACCTCAATTCCACTTGCATGTCTCATGTAAAATCCCCATGATGGCAACTCGCCCCACATGGAAAACTCAGGATACCTGTCCTTGTTTTCCGGTATTTTGGTGATGGCATCTGGTGCAATAAAGGCAATATTCTTATCGGCCTTACCACCATAGGTTATTTCTATATTTTCCAATAAAACATTTTCTACAGGATAGCCTGGAAGCCCCACAATTGATGATGGAATGAGGTTATAAGGCAAAAAGGGATGGCCATAAATATGATACTGTGATGGCCTTCTGGGCATTTTATCCAAGCCGGGATTGAGGTGATCTGGTGGACCTTCAAGCGGATAGCCCTGGTCGGGTTTGAGCAAAGGTATTTCCGCCTTCACATTGGCAATATGTATACCCTTCAAGGTACCTACCTTGCCATTGACATTTCGGTGACCTCTTCTAATAAAAATAGCATTCCCTGTGTTGGTTGCTGTTACATCCCTGATATCAATGTTTTCCAAAATTCCCCCATCAACAGATTCTAAAGCGATGGCAGAACGATAGGTATCGTAAACTGTTAGGTTTCTGACCACAATGTTTTTGAAACCTCCAACACTGGCTGTACCCAACTTAAACCCATTGGCGCTGGAACGCAGGATGCAGCTGTCAATGTAAATGTTCTCACAAAGGAATCTTGCGTCTTCTGATTTCAAACAAATGGCATCATCTGATGAGTTGATGAAACAGTTTGTAATCCGAACATTTTTGCTGTCAGTAATATCAAGCCCATCATTGTTCCAATAGGCGGTGCTTTGAACCTTGATCCTATCAATCACCACATTGTCGCACTGCCGGTAATCCTGTATCCAGTCTGATGAATTCTTCAGGGTAATACCGGTTATTTTAACATTTTTACAGCCGACAAAATTGATGTTATTGGCCCTGGCAACGCCTGGCCGCTTGAACATCCAGATTGAATCGTCCTTCAGTTCTCCTGATCTCAGTTTTTTAAAAATATCCAGCATCAATTCCTGTGCTTGCCCATCAATTATTCCTTCACCACTGATGGCAATGTCGTGCTGGTCTCTTGCTGAAACAACCGATGGCCTGGATTTGGATTTGAGATACCCCTCTGTTGTTGTTGGGCCCAACAAGGTTGCTCCTAATTCCAGGTGGAGATCAACACCTGATTTCAGAAAAATGGAACCAGTCATGTAATTCCCTGGGGGTATGATCACACGACCACCTCCACCAGCAGATACCTTGTCAATTGCACTTTGAATGACTTCAGCATTGTTGGTGATGCCATCAGCGATTGCACCAAAATTCTTGATGCTTTGGTCTTTCATTTGAGAAAAACAAAAGCTGTTCAGCAACAAAAATAACAGCAGCAATTGAAATGATTTCATGTTTTGTTTTTAGTAAGGTTTAAATGGGTGTTTTAATTACATGTATTTCTACAGCCATTGTTACTCGGCCTTTCCTCCTCCTTTTTTGTAAGGACGAGCACCTACCTTGGCAAACCAAACTGCATATTCTTCCATCATGGCCTTTGCTCTTACAGCCTCTACACCAGACAGATCATTCATTTCAGTTGGATCGTTTGCAAGATTATACAGTGACCAATATGTTTCCTGAAACTCTTTTACCAGTTTCCAATTTCCTTTTCTGATGGCCTGGTTGCCCTCATGCTCCCAGCAATATGTCCTCTCAGGAGCATTCTTCTTTGTCCACAAATAAGAGAAGCTCGTACCAGCTAAACCGGGTGATTTTGCTCCTGCCAATTCAAGGGCTGTAGGCATCAGGTCAATCACATGCCCTGTTCCATCACTGTATCCTTTTGCAGGTTTTATTTTTGCAGGCCACTGTATGATACAAGGGGTTACGACGCCACCTTCATGCATAAAATGTTTATACTTTTTGAAGGGAGTGTTAGATGCATTGGCCCAACTTTCGCCATAAATATGATAGGAACCACGCTCTCCTATTTTCTTTTCCGGATCACTCAAGAGCTTGGTATTGACAGTTTCGGCACAAGCACCATTGTCAGATATGAAAACAATCATCGTGTTTTCATATTGTCCATTTGACTTTAGTTTATTGATGAGTCTGCCGATGTTCTGGTCCATCCTATCAATCATGGCAGCATAAACTGCCATCTTGCGGGCCCATACTTTTTTATCACCAACACTTTCCCAGGCAGGAATAACTTCGGGTCTTTCTGTCAATTGATACCGATCATCCACCAATCCCAATTGCTTCATTTTTTGAAACCGCTTTTCTCTGGTAACATCCCATCCTTGCATGTAGAGTGATTCATATTTGGCAATATCCTGCTCCAGAGCATGCAAGGGAAAATGAGGGGCGGTGTAGGCCAGGTATAAAAAGAAAGGCTTTCCTGATGCTGTTTTTTTTTGCTGATCCAAATATCCAATGGCATGATCTGTAAAGGCATCCGTCATGTAATGCCCTTCCTTGGGGATTTCATAGTCCTTATCATCCAAAACAAATCGA
>JBJOOI010000316.1:0-3090 GCA_046051375.1 Bacteroidota bacterium
CTGGTGCATTCCCGGTTCGCCACCAATACCTTTCCTTCCTGGAAACTGGCCCAACCTTTCCGCTTCATTGCCCACAACGGTGAGATCAATACCCTTCAAGGAAACCTGAACTGGATTAAAACAAACGAGAAAGGCTATACATCCCCCTATTTCTCCAAAGAGGAAATGGACATGTTACTTCCTTTGATTTCAGGCAGTCAGAGCGACTCCGCAAGCCTGGACAACATGATGGAACTGCTCACCATGACTGGCAGGTCTTTGCCCCATGTCATGATGATGCTGATTCCTGAAGCCTGGGATGGCAATGAGAGTATGGATCCGGAAAAGAAGGCTTTCTATGAGTTTCATGCCTCCATCATGGAACCCTGGGACGGACCAGCATCCATCTCCTTCACTGATGGAAGGATGATTGGTGCTACCCTGGACAGAAATGGACTGAGGCCCTCTCGCTATTGCGTAACCTCAGACGACAGGGTCATCATGGCCTCTGAAACAGGTGCACTTCCGGTAGACCCTTCTTTGATCATCGAAAATGGTAGGCTGCAGCCCGGAAAAATGTTCATTGTTGACATTGAAGAAGGCCGCATCATCAGCGATGATGAAGTCAAGAAGAGCATCTGCAGCCAGAAGCCCTATGGCGATTGGCTCAACAAATACAAGATCAGGCTGAATGAACTGCCTGAGCCGAGGGTCATGTTCACTCACCTGGAACATGAGCAGGTGTTCAAATACCAAAAGGCATTTGGATACAGTTCAGAAGACCTGGACAACATCATTGCCCCCATGGCCCTGGACGGGAAAGAGCCCATTGGCTCGATGGGTACTGATGTGCCACTTGCAATATTGAGTGAGCAACCCCAACACCTGAGCAGTTATTTCAAACAACTGTTTGCACAGGTGACCAATCCACCGATTGATCCGATCAGGGAAAGACTTGTCATGTCATTGGCCTCATTTGTGGGCAACAATGGGAACATGTTGATTGAGGACCCCTTGAGTTGTCATACCGTTGCCCTCAAGCACCCGGTTTTGACCAACAAGGACTTGGAAAAAATCCGAAGCATCGATACCGGCATCTTCCAGGCCAAGACCCTTCAATGTTATTTCAGGGCAGATGGAACCCCAGGCACCTTGAAAAAAGCCCTGGACAGGATTTGCCGTTATGCCGTTGATGCTGTAGAAGATGGATTTGAGGTACTTGTTTTGCAAGACAGAGCGATTGACTCAGATCATGCTCCTATCCCCTCATTGCTTTCTACAGCTGCGATTCACCATCACCTGATCAGAAAAGGTTACAGGGGTAAAGTGGGTATTATTGTAGAAGCTGGTGATGTATGGGAAGTGCACCATTTTGCCTGCCTTCTCGGTTTTGGCGCTACGGCCATCAACCCATACCTGGCACTGTCCTCCATCCGCGACATGCGCCTGCATGGGAAGATTGATACAGACCTCGATCCGGAACTGCTGAAGAAAAACTACATCAAGGCTGTGAATGATGGCTTGCTGAAGGTATTCTCCAAAATGGGTATCTCCACACTTCAATCATACCAAGGAGCCCAGATATTTGAAATCATTGGCCTCAACAAGGAAGTGGTGGACAAATGCTTTACTGGTGCGGTCTCCCGCATTGCAGGCATGGGCCTCGATGAGATTGCGAGAGAAGCCCTGGTCAAGCACTCCCTTGCCTTCAGCAAAAAAAGTATACCAGTTGACAGGCTGCCGGTAGGCGGAATCTATCAATGGAAAAGAAAGGGTGAGTTTCATCTTTTCAATCCACAGACTATCCATCTGCTGCAACATTCAACGCGCATCGGAGACTACTCCATTTTCAAAAAATATTCAAAGCTGGTCAACGACCAAAGCGAAAAAGCCTGTACCCTCAGGAGTCTTTTCGAGTTCAATCCGCTCAGGCCTTCCATCTCCATTGATGAAGTTGAGCCGGCAGAGAACCTCTACAAAAGATTTGCTACAGGAGCCATGTCTTTCGGTTCCATCTCATGGGAAGCCCATACCACACTGGCCATTGCAATGAACAGGCTGGGAGGAAAAAGCAATACCGGAGAAGGTGGCGAAGACGAAATCCGCTACCAGCCAATGGAAAATGGTGATTCCATGCGCTCTTCGATCAAACAGGTGGCCTCCGCCAGGTTTGGTGTAACCAGCCAATACCTGACCGAAGCAGATGAATTGCAAATCAAGATGGCACAGGGAGCCAAACCCGGAGAAGGCGGACAACTGCCCGGCCATAAGGTAGATGATTGGATTGGAAGGGTAAGGCATTCAACTCCTGGCGTTGGTTTGATTTCTCCACCTCCCCACCATGATATTTATTCTATTGAAGATCTGGCCCAGCTGATCTTTGATTTGAAAAATGCCAACAGAAAGGCCAGGATCAGCGTAAAGCTGGTATCCAAAGCCGGTGTTGGAACCATAGCAGCAGGCGTTGCCAAAGCAAAAGCGGATGTGGTACTGATCTCAGGTAATGACGGCGGAACCGGTGCCTCTCCGGTGAGCTCCATCCGGCATGCTGGATTACCCTGGGAACTGGGATTGGCCGAGGCCCACCAGACCCTTGTTAAAAACAAATTGCGCAGCAGGGTTACAGTACAGGCGGACGGACAATTGAAAACAGGAAGGGATATCGCCATCGCCACGCTCTTGGGTGCGGAGGAATGGGGTGTTGCAACAGCAGCACTGGTTGTGGAAGGTTGTATCATGATGCGCAAGTGCCACCTCAATACCTGTCCGGTGGGTGTTGCCACACAGGATCCTGAACTCAGAAAAAGATTCAATGGAGCAGCAGAATATGTGGTCAATTTCATTCAATTCCTTACCAGGGAACTGAGGGAGATTATGGCAGAACTGGGTTACAGAACCATTGAGGAAATGGTAGGGCAATCAGATGTACTGAAAGCGAGAGAGGGCATCAACCATTGGAAATACAGCAAGCTTGATCTATCCCCCATCCTTTACAAGGAACCAGCAGATGCATTTACCGGCCTCTACAAACAAGAGGAACAAGACCATGGCATCGCCGGAGTACTTGACTGGAAATTGATTGAAGAAGCTGCGCCTGCATTGGAAAAACAA
>JBJOOI010000317.1:0-3081 GCA_046051375.1 Bacteroidota bacterium
AAGAGTGGGTTTTTGACAAGGAATCTTCGAGGTTGGTTACCAGGATTTTGGGAATTGCCCCTATCAAAACATTTTCAGATGACCAAGGCAATGTGCTTGGTGAATCCCCCATTTTTTGGGTATATTACCCAGATCTCCGCCCTGTGTTGTCAGTCTATGAAGTCTACAATGGCAAGAATTTTGGAGCAAGAATGAGTTGGGAAGAACTTTTCGAAAGCCGTTATTTCTCAAGCTATATTGTAAAGTCTTCTATAGAGAATCCTTACGACATGACGATCAAGCAGTATATCAAGGATGATATCATGAGATTGCTTGAAGGCGAAAATATCAAGAACAAGATCTTCAATTTTGAGCAAGACCTTTGGTCGTTCTAATTGACTAGAATATTTCTTAAAAATGGGCTGATTTTTCAGCCCATTTTAATTTAGGGGAATTCCTTTAGACAATCATGCCAGCTTTCTTCGTGAATTTTTGGATGTTTTATAGCGTGTTTATTTTCCAAAATGCCTGGAGATCAAATCCGCTTTCTTGCTGCCAACAAGTTCAGTAAGCTCCTGTAATGAGGCAGATTGAATCTTCTTGACAGACCTGAAATGGTTCAGTAGCTCATAGGCAGTTTTTTTACCAATCCCGTTAATTCCCTCCAATTCATTTTTGAATGTTCCCTTGCTTCTTATTTGTCTGTGAAAGGTGATGCCAAAGCGATGCACCTCATCACGAATGCTTCTGATGAATTTCAACACATCGCTGTTGAATTCCAGTTTCAATGATTCCTGATCTCCAGCAAAAAAGATTTCTTCAACATTCTTTGCCAATCCAACAAGGGTCATTTTGCCAGAAAGCCCCAATTCATCGATGGCTGCAATGGCAGATCCCAGTTGCCCTTTACCCCCGTCAATGATTACAAGCTGTGGCAATGGTGCGTTCTCCTCAATAAGCCGCTTATACCGCCTCCCTACGGCTTCTTTCATGGTGGCAAAATCATTGATGCCATCAACGGTTTTAACATTGAAATGCCTGTAGTCATTTTTGCTCGGCAGCCCGTTTTTAAAACAAACCATGGCAGAAACGGGGTAGGCTCCCTGGAAATTGGAGTTGTCAAAACATTCTATGTGGGTAGGCAACTGATTCAGTGAAAGGGCTTCCTTCACTTTGGGCAGTAAATCCCCGTTCACATATTCGTTCTCTTCCAGGTGCAATCTTTTCTTCCTGTTGATTTCTGTAACAAGATAGTCTGCATTGGTTTGCGCCATTTCCAGGAGTTTTTTCTTGTCTCCAGTTTTGGGAATGGTCAATTGGTAATCTTCAAACCCAAATTCAATGTTGACAGGAACCACCAGCTCTTTTGCATCACTGCTGTAAAGGGATTGAAAATAAATGATGGCTTGTGAAAGAATTTCTGACTCTTCTTCTTCAATCTTGAGTCTGAAAGCATTTGTACCTGAATTGGTGATGGTTCCATTCCTGACTGCCAGAAAGCTAACAATGATTTGGTCATCGGCGGTGGCCATGGCAAATACATCCAGGTCGCCCAGGCGAGGACTCACTACTATGGATGAAGACCTGTAGTTCCTTAGGGAATTGATTTTCTGTTGCATCATGTCAGCTTTCTCAAATGCCAGATCAGCGACATATTGCTGTTGTTCCTTTTTGTAACGTGCAATGATTCCACTGAGATTTCCTTTCATGACATGCCTGATTTGTTCCACTCCAGTGGCATATTCATCAGACTGCTGCAATCCAACACATGGCCCCTTGCAATTTCCCAAATGATATTCCAGGCATACTTTGTATTTTCCTTTTTTAATGTTGCTGTCTGAAAGATTCAGGCTGCAGGTCCTCAGGGGTATATGTTGTTTGATGAACTCCAGCAGATCCCTCACTTTTGCAGCAGAAGTAAACGGACCAATATATTCTGACCCATCGTTGATTTTTCTTCTGGTCAGGAATACCCTGGGAAAATCTTCTTTTTTGATGACAATGAACGGATAGGTTTTGTCATCTTTGAGTTCAATATTATACCTTGGTTTAAACTCTTTGATCAGCGCGTTCTCCAGCAACAATGCGTCATGCTCGGATTGTACGATGGTAAATTCAATGTGCCGTATTTGCTTGACCAGTTCATTTGTTTTAAAGGAGTGGTTGCTTTTGGTAAAATAAGAACTGACGCGTTTCCTGATATTTTTTGCTTTTCCAATGTACAGCAGGTTCTGTTGAGCACCATAGTATTTATAGATACCAGGTGCATTGGGCAGGGTTTTCTGGATTGTTGTAAAATCAAATTGTTCCATATTCAATTGCGTATGGCCCAGTTGTACCGCTCAGTAAGGTTGTTCAGCAGTTTGCCTTCCTTGTAGAAACTTGTATTCACCATCATTTCAGTCGCAGCTGTCCAGAGGATTTTTCTGATCAGTATTTTTTCTCCCTCTTTATCCTGTCGTTCTGCAAAAATGCTTTTTATTTTATTGGAGCTGGCATCAATGTTGAGTTCAATTTTTCTGATGGGTAAGTCTGTATCTTCAGTGGTATAACCAATTGAAATATTGCCCAGCTGTACATCTTCCAGCACAAGTTCCTGGTAATTGTTTTTGTTTTTATATTCCTTAAAATCAATGCCCATCAACTGCATGGCCAAGACCCTGAAATTTTTTTTATCCATTACTGATGTATCAGCATTTCCATTGGTTTCTCTGGTGAGGATGATGGCAATGGGGAGAGAATCAATTTGTGCAAGTTCTTCTTCAAGAAATGCATTGATGGGGAAATGATTTTTCTCTTCGGATGATTGACTGCAAGCATTAAAAAGCAGCAACAACAGAGGGAAAAGAAATCTTCTGGTCAGCTTCATCAGACAAAATTACGAAGCTGTTGAAGATTCAACTATTTTATTGTTTTGATCACTCCAACCTTGATGCCAAAATCCATCAGGTTTTCCTTGATTGGATATTTTGATTTGAAGCTGGAGAGCATCTGATAGCGGAACTGTGGCGCTATGCTCCATTTGAAGCCTCCCTTTTCCATGTTCAGATTGGCCTCTATTCCAGCATTCATGTTCCATCTCCTGTTGAGGCTTGGCTCTTT
>JBJOOI010000318.1:0-3762 GCA_046051375.1 Bacteroidota bacterium
CCTTTTTTGGGCACTTCATTGATGAATTCAAATCCCTCTGCCTTGAGGCGCAGGATTTCGCTGTCGATGTCTTCCACCGCAAAGGCAACATGGTGCATGCCTTCTCCTTTTTTATCGATGAATTTTGCGATCACACCATCTTCAGTAAGGCTTTCCAGCAGTTCAACCTTGCTTTCTCCTGTCTTGAAAAAAGCTGTTTTGACTTTTTCCGTTTCTACGGTTTCGGTCTTGTAGCAGGGGCTGCCCAACAGTTTTTCAAACAGGGGGATGGATTTGGACAGGGAACTGACGGCAAATGCGATGTGTTCAATTTTGTTCATGGAAGGGGAAAGGTATTGACTAAAAGTACAATTCATTTGTCAAATCTGCTGAAATCCATGGAATGTGTAACTTTGCATAACAACCGAGGAAATATGGAAGCAACTGCGATGATGTCTGGTATCTATATCAGTGAGAAAGCGAAGACCCGCGTAGAAAGCCTGCTTGCTGAAGAAGGCAAGGGGGAAGACTATTTTGTAAGGGTAAGTGTGGTCAGTGGTGGATGTTCCGGCCTTACCTACAAGATGGACTTTGACAATGAGATGAAGGCAGGTGATCAGGTATTTGAGGACAAGGGAATGAAATTGGTTACTGACAGGAAAAGCATCCTGTATCTTTTCAATACCACCCTGGAATTTTCAGACGGATTGGATGGCAAAGGGTTCCATTTCATGAATCCCAATGCCAGCCGTACCTGTGCCTGTGGTGAAAGTTTTTCTGTTTGATTGAACCTTAGAAGCAATCAGTTCATTGTTTAATGAAGGGGAAGACCCTTTTTATGCCATCTGTGTTCAACTGCAGACAATATTTTCCAGTGCTCAGTGGTCCGATGTCCATCTCCATTTGATTTCCGCTTATCCATGATCTTGCCTGGATTGTTTGGCCCAGAGGGTTCAATAGCAATACCGTGACCTTGGGTTCGTAAATTGGGCCAATCTTGATGAATTGACTGGAAGGATTCGGGTAGATATGGATGGTTTCATTGGCTGGTCTTATGTAAAGGATATTGGAGTAAACAGTTCTTCCTTTTTTGTCTTCTGCCCTGAGGCGGATGAAATTACCCCTGATGCTTGAGGAACGCAGGTCAAGCGAATAGTTGGTTTTCACTGTCTTCTTTTTTGAAGGAATTGAATCCATGGCAACATAGGTACTATTCCCTTTGCTTTTCTCCACAACATATTGCGCTACAGTTTCATCAATATCGGTTGTCCAGCGCAATCGCGTAAAGCCATTTCTTTCCTGTCGGGAGAGTTCAAGTCCTTCCTTCGACAAGGCCGAGGGGAACATGCTCCCAAAAGTATAGATGCCCGTTTTGAGGATGGTGGGTGCACTGGCCACGGTATTGGGAACAGCATTGTCTGCGTAGAGGGGAAGCAGTTCCCATTGCAAAGCAGTTGATGGTATCCTCACCAACAAGGGTTGGCCAATGATATTGTTGGCACTGTTCGGCCCCAGGTTGAGCAGGAGAATGTCCTGGCTCGGCAGGCTGTCTGATGGAAATATCTTTTTTATCATCCAGTATTCCCTGTTCGACACTGATCTTACCGGGAAAGCCTTTGCGCTGTCAGGAAAGGTATGGCCCATGGCATGGTATTCAACCTGAAATTCGGTGGGTACTGTATTTTTTTTGGAAAGGGTGACTGGCGCAAAATAATTTACCTTGCCTACAGGGAAATGCAGGTCTTTGGCGCTGTTTGCCCAATACCTAAAAGGGCCCGCTATGAAAGCATTGCTGTTTGCTTGCATTTTGCTGCCTGTGAAGGTCAGGATATTGTTGCTATCTGTGATTAGATTTCCTTTCTCCAGCAGTAGGCTATCGCTAACCTGAAGCGGAGAACTCAGTGTCAATTGTCCGCTGGGTTTATTCACTGTAAGCGATGCAGCAATGGTGGGGAAGCGACCCCCTGTCTGTTGCGTTGCCTCTCCATTGAAAACGTAGTTGGCCTTGGGATGAAACAACAGGTTTTCCATCCGGATGTTTCCGATGGATCGATCTGTTGAAACTCCTACTGTTCCGCCAAATCCCAGTGTTGAGGCACTGTCTGCAAGTAGACTTGTAGATCCGGCAACTGAATAGATGCCAAACATCATGGATGCTGAGGATGCTATTTTCAAGGATGCATTGGCATTGTTCAGTATTGCATTTGATTTCAATTGAAGCCTTCCCCTTGAGACCAGCACCTGATTGAAATTGTTGCCAAGGTTCCAATTTCCTGTAATGGCAATGCAGCTGCTGTCACCATTGAATTGCAGTTCCCTGTTGCTGGCATCTGCCAGGGATGGATTGAGTGAGAGTGTTCCTTTTACAACAAGGTTGTTGCCAATGAAAATATTGTTATTGAGTGAAGAAGTGAAGGTGCTGCTGTCGCCTACCTCAAGGTCTCCATAAATACGGAGGCTGCTGATGCCACTGCCTGAATATGATTTTTTCCCAGCAGCAAAGGATGAGAGCATGAGCGTTCCAAACTGCCTGCCAGAAACAGAAAGGGTATAGCCAGCGTTGCCCGGAACATCAAATTCAAAAATACCCTGGTATGTGGATGGTTCAAGCAGGAGTTTTGAAACAATGGTAGCATTGCCCCGCTGGGTTCTGTGCACATAACGGCCTCCATTTTCTATTGATAAGCTTCCATCGAGCTGGATGGGATTTCCGGAACTGGCCCCGGAGTTGTTGATGAAAATGCCCGATTTTCCTATTCTCAAGGCAATTCCGGTTGAGCTGATGGTCAGTGCTGAGGAGGCAATGTTGGAACTTGGGAGTTCTACAACGATGGCATTGCCCGGCCCTGGCAGGATAGAAAGTGAATGGATGTTCACCGCCATCAATCCTGAAGGAAGAAGGATTTTATATGCGCCGGAAACCCGCTCATTGTCAATGATGACGTCATCAGTAGGCGAGGGGATTCCATCCGGAAACCAGTTGCGCCCATTGCTCCAAAGACTGTCAAGGCCCTCCCCATCCCATTTTTTTTGTCCAATTGCTGATGCTGACAAACACAGCATTATCCCAAGCATCAAGATCCATTCTCCTCTTTTCATAGATTTGACAGCAAGGTATTAACAGAGCTTTCGCTTAAAAAGGTTTTTACACCATGATTTTTCCGTTATTTTCACGACTTCTTGTAATCTTGCAGTTGAATATGTTTACCATCATCCAAAAAGAATTGCGTCAGTTTTTCAGTGGCCTCTTGGGTTACCTGACGATTGGGGTATTTTTATTGATCACCGGCATCCTGTTGTTCATCATTCCTGAATCAGGTATTCTTGATGCAGGCTATGCAAGCATGGATTCATTTTTTGCGATTTCACCCTATATCATGCTTTTTTTGATACCTGCCATCACCATGAAAAGTTTCAGTGATGAATACCGGAATGGCACATTTGAAATCCTGAAAACATCGCCTCTTTCGATCAGGGACCTTGTATTGGGAAAGTTTTTCGCTGCAATGGTGTTGGTTTTGATCACCTTGTTGTGCACCCTGGTCTATGTTTACAGCCTTGCGGCACTCTCCACGGACGGCATCGATACGGGTGGAATAGCTGGGGCATATATAGGCCTATTCCTGCTTTGCGGTATCTATGTGGCCATTGGGCTTTTCACCAGCAGTATGCAACAAAATGCAGTAACAGCGTTTTTGCTCAGTGCCTTTCTTTGTTATGTTGCTTATGCTTTATTTTCATCCCTCGCTACCATTGAGGCCTGGAAGGCTCTGGGGTATTACA
>JBJOOI010000319.1:0-3067 GCA_046051375.1 Bacteroidota bacterium
ATCTTTTGGAACAGTGCGATTGATCTGGAAAGCAGGGTGGGCAAGCAAATGCTGGCACATGAATGGGTTCACTCTAAAGAAAAGCATTCTGCAGACAAATTGTTTATCGAAATGATGATGGTGGTTGGCTGGTTCAATCCAATTTTTTGGATACTGAAACGTGAATTGTACCTGATCCACGAGTTTATCGCCGATAGCCAATCCATCGAAAACCAGGACAGTAGCTTGTTGGCAGAGTTATTGCTGGCAGCGGCTTATCCCCAACAACAAAATCGTCTTACACATCCTTTTTTCTTTTCACCGATTAAACGCAGAATTGCCATGCTGAAAAAAAATGCCTTGCCACGGTTCAGTTATTTCAGAAGACTTCTTGTTATTCCAATTGTTTCAGCCTTGTTTTTGCTGTTCGCTTTTAGAAATACCAATAGCAACAATCAATTGTTGAATCTTGACAAGCAATATGTGGTGGTTTTGGATGCAGGTCATGGAGGAACGGATCCTGGAGCAAAGTCTGCAGCGGGGGATAAAGAGGCGGACCTGAATCTGCAACTCGTAAAGAGAATTTTGGCTTTGAATAAAAATCCTCAGATCAAGTTTGAACTTTCGAGGGACAAGGATGAATTTGTCAAAGTGCAGGACAGGACCATTTTTGCAAACAATAAAAATGCTGATCTCTTTGTTTCGGTACATATCAATGCATCGCCCAACACAAGCATCAAGGGTTTACAAATTTTATGTCCCAAAAAAGAAACTGCTGCTTACACCCAAAGTGCTATACTTGGATCTTTGATGAAATCATCCCTAGAAGGTTTTTTTGGAAGTACAGAAGTTAAAACAAGGGCGCATGGGATTTGGGTCCTTGACAAGTCTTTGATTCCTGCTGTCATCATACAGCCAGGGTTCATCTCCAATGATAAAGATCTTGCCATAGTAAAGACTCGTCAGGATGAAATTGCCAGCCAGATTTTGAAGGGAATTGAGGAGTTTCTTGTGCAAAAGGATAAAGGATTGATCAAGACTTTACCGTGATGATAACCATAAAGCTGAATCGCCATTTGGCGTGGGTATTCTCGGTGAATGATTTCAGATAAAAGATGTTTTGCTGTTAAATTGGGGTTAAAAACTCCCCTCCTGGCCAGGAGGGGAGCCGAGACCGATGAACACAGTGAATCGGACGAGGCGGGGTGGTGGGATTTAGCATTCATGAAATTCTTCCACCACCCCGGCACTCATTCGTCTGCACCTTCGGTGCAGCCTACTTCGTGCCACCCCTCCTGTCCAGGAGGGGATTTTTTTGATCAAACTTGATAATCACTACACGTCAGAGATAAAGTGATGTCTTGAAAAGTTGCCGAAAGGCCATTTTTATTTAGTGAAAATAAATTCTGAAAAACAGAAAATAATTTTAATTTCAAGAAAATATGACAAGTGGTTGCGTAAAGATTTATAATCAATTGGATGCATCAACCGTTCATTTTAAACATTATTAATCAATGAAATACCTGATTAAATCGAAAAAAGAATACCACCAAACCATGGTTATGGTCTATGACCTGATGAACGAGGGTGTGCACTCGCTTTCTGAAGATGAGTTGTCCAAACTATCTGTCATGGCTGAGGCAGCTGAAAAATATGAGAATGAGGTATTGGGTTTTGGAGTATTGAAAACGCCCAAAACCATTCGTGAAATGGTTGAGCTTAAAATGTTTCAACAGAAAATCTCTCAAACAACCTTGGCTGAAAAATTGGGTTTTTCTCCTTCAAAGGTTTCTGAAATTCTTTCAGGTAAGAGAGAGCCAGATGTTTCTTTCTTGAAGGGAATCCACAAGTTGTTGCATATTGATGCAGACTTTCTGCTTACTCACGCGTAATTTTGAGAACCTCCAAAATTGAATCTATGCAAGAAGCTTATATAGTTGCCGGACTTCGCACCGCTGTAACCAAAGCCAAGCGCGGCGGTTTCCGATTTACCCGTCCTGACGATCTTGCCATTGATGTCATCCAGCAGCTGATGGCAGGGATTCCTCAATTGGAAAAGACCCGTGTCGATGATGTGATGGTGGGCAATGCTGTTCCCGAAGCCGAACAAGGGCTTCAGGTGGGCAGGATCATTGCGGCAAGGGCATT
The DNA here is from genome assembly GCA_046051375.1 of Bacteroidota bacterium. GTDB lineage: Bacteria > Bacteroidota > Bacteroidia > Chitinophagales > Chitinophagaceae > Pollutibacter. Next base: position 2,128 of record JBJOOI010000319.1, read on the forward strand.
AGGCCACCAGGCGCCTGGCATTACAGTAAACAGGTATTGTGCATCAGGGCTTGAAACCATTGCCATGGCAACCGCCAAGATCAGGGCTGGAATGGCCGACTGTATCATTGCAGGAGGCGTTGAGAGCATGAGCATGGTTCCCGCTGCCGGTTGGAAAACAGTGCCATCCTATAACATTGCTTCGGATGAACCTGATTATTATTTGAACATGGGCTTGACAGCAGAAGCTGTTGCCAAAGAGTATAATGTTTCTAGGGCTGAGCAGGATGCATTTTCCCTGTCATCCCATCAAAAAGCTTTGCAGGCCATTCAACAGGGATATTTCAAGCAGGGTATTGTTCCCATCACAGTCAAGGAAATTTACCTTGATGAGAATGGGAAGAAAAAGGAAAGGAGTTTTGTTGTTGATACCGATGAAGGGGTAAGGGCCGACACCAGCCTTGAGGGCCTTTCGTCACTTAAACCAGCCTTTGCCATCAATGGATCGGTGACAGCGGGGAATTCATCGCAAACCAGTGATGGTGCGGCTTTCGTTGTTGTAATGAGTGAAGGCATGGTGAAAGAATTGGGTATTCAACCGCTGGGCCGATTGGTACACTCTGCTGTTGCTGGGGTGAATCCAAGGCTCATGGGAATTGGCCCGGTTGAGGCCATCCCCAAACTGTTGAAAGGGGTCAACATGCGCATTGAAGATATCGACCTTATCGAGTTGAACGAAGCATTTGCGGCGCAGGCCATCGCGGTGGTCAATACACTGGGACTTGATTCAGCAAAGGTCAATATCAATGGAGGTGCTATTGCGCTCGGGCATCCATTGGGCTGCACTGGTGCAAAACTCAGAGTTCAAATCCTGGGCGATTTAAAACGCCTCAACAAAAAATATGGCATGGTTTCAGCCTGTGTGGGCGGGGGCCAGGGCATTGCCGGACTCATCGAGCGG
>JBJOOI010000320.1:0-3056 GCA_046051375.1 Bacteroidota bacterium
TAACGTAAACCTTGGTGCTTATCAGCTTGAACCTACTTATGGTGTAGCAGGTGGTTTCCCATACGGAAGTTTGCCTGGTTTCCAGGCCAGCTCAAGCGTAAACAATCCCGGCATCAAGCCTGAGTTTGTATTGTCAAAAGAAGTTGGTTTTGAATTGTCCTTGTTCAAGAACAGGGTAAGCATCGAAGCCACTGCCTACACACAAGACAACTCCAATCAGATCCTCAGCATCCAGTTAAGCCGTTCAACTGGTTATTCATCTTCATTGGTTAATGCTGCAGATTTCACAAACAAAGGACTTGAATTTGACCTTCGTTTGACACCTGTGGTTGATCTTGGTGAGTTCAGGTTCAACTTCAAAGGAAACTTTACATTGCAAGACAGTAGAGTAAACTCAGTATACGAAGGGTTACGTGAAGTGGGTATCGGTAACTCCAACTTTGCCATCGTAGGATATCCTGCCTTCATGTTTAAATTGACCGATTACAATCGCTCTCCAGAAGGAAAAGTAATTGTAGATGCAAAAACAGGACTTCCTTCTCAAAACCCTATCGTTAAGATGTTTGGACGGACAATGCCCAAATACATACTTGGTGTAACGCCTTCGTTTGAGTGGAGAGGCTTAAGCCTGACAGTTACCGCAGATTACAGGGCTGGTCATCAGGTGTACAACGGTGCTGGTCCTGATATGGACTTCACTGGTATATCTGTCCGCAGTGCAACCAACGGCCGTATGCGCTTTGTAGTTCCTAACTCGGTATATGCTGATGCAAGCGGTAAATATGTGCAAAATACTGATGTACTTGTTCGTGCTGGTGGCTATGGTTTCTTTGAAGCAGGGGCAACCAACAGGTCAATTCAATCCAACTATTTGACCAGTGCTGCAGCATGGAAAATCAGGGAAGTTTCACTTTCTTACGATTTGCCATCCTCGCTGATCAAGAGCGCAAGATTCATCAAAGGTGTTTCAATTGGTTTGGTAGGTCGGAACTTGCTCATGTTCCTCCCCAAAACAAACGAATGGTCTGACCCTGAGTTCGCAAACACCACCGGTAATGCATTGGGTGTGAACGGAACTGGCCAGCTTCCTCCTTCCAGGATCTATGGTTTTAACGTCAACCTGCGTTTCTAATTCAATCACACGTAAAACCACAACCATGTTTAAAACAAAATATATAATGATCGCAGCCTTTGCAGGATTGATCCTGACCGGCTGTAAGAAAGATTACCTGAACATCAATACAAATCCCAATTCGGCAACTGAGTCGCTTGTAACTCCCGATCTCGCTCTTGCCGCCCAAATGACAAGCACTGCTGGTCGTAATGCAGGTAGCTGGGATTTCATTGCTCGCTGGATGGGATATTGGAGTGCCTCAGGCTCTTATTCTCGATCTACCGTCGAGATGAGCTACAATATCACCAATGATTTTGGAGCCGGCATTTTTGAAGGCACTTACTACACAGTAGGTCAATACAGGGCAATTGAGAAGAAATCCAAGGAATTGGGTTGGACATATTACGAAGGTATTGCCAAAATCCTTGGAGCCTATGAAATGATCAATTTGGTGGATCTCTATAACAATGTTCCCTATTCAAAGGCTTTTGATCTTGTTGGTAACATCCGCCCAACATATGACAAGGGTGAAGATGTGTACAAGGCATTGTTTGCTCAGTTGGATGCTGGCCTTACACTGATCAAAGCGGCTGATGTAAACAAGAATACCAATATTCAAAAAAGGGACATCATGTTTGCAGCAGACAAGGTTAAATGGGCAAAATTTGTCAATACCGTCAAACTGAAGATGCTCATTCACACCACGAGTACAAGCACTTTCAGTCCTGCTGCTGAGATCGCGAAGATCAATACAGAAGGATCCGGCTACCTTGGAGCTGGTTTGAGTGCAGAGGTACAACCGGGCTATGTTGCTGACAGGCCAAACCCATTCTATAGTTCAAAAATGTTCAATGCCATCAATGGCAATGAAAATGACAACTACAACAGGGCAAACAATTTCACCCTCAGTCTGATGAATACACTTGCTGATCCAAGGGTATCTTATGTTTATCGTGCGCCCAAAGCCGGAGGTGCCTTAAAAGGAACAGTTTACGGTTCTGATCCATTGATTGCCAATTCTTCTGATAACACATCAGGAGTAGGATATGGAATAGGCAAGTCTTTCACCATGCCAATGTGGATAATGACTTCTGTAGAGGCATCATTTTATGTGGCAGAAGCAACTGCAAGGGGTTGGATCAGTGGAAACGCTCAAACAGCATTTAACCTTGCTGTAAGGGAATCTTTCAGCTGGCTGGGTATACCCAATGCAGCTACTGCAGCTGACGCCTACCTGCGCAAAACCAATCCAGAAATTGCTTGGCCTACTACTGGAACCTTGGCCAACCAGATTGCAGTTATTGCCTGGCAGAAATACCTTGCTTTGAACGGAATTGGAATTCTTGAAACTTGGAACGATGTTCGCAGGTTGAAAGTAGTGTCTCCTGCACTGTCTGTAGCTCCTGAAAGGGGAACAAACCAAATTCCTTCAAGGTTGCTTTATCCAACTTCGGAGTATAACTATAATGCTGAAAATGTTAAAGCAGAAGGAACAATCAGTCAGTTTACTTCTAAAGTTTTCTGGCACAAATAACTCCGATGTATTCACACACAAAAAGTAAAGACATGAACAATATTTTTTCAAAATTCAAGATTCCCGCGCTGATCGCTTTCACGATGCTCAGCCTTTCATCTTGCCTAAAAGATGAAGGTTTTGAAAACGGCACTTATGGAATGGGTGGTTTTGCAGGTGGCACATTTGTTGCTGTACCAGCGGCCGCAAGCAGCCCTTTCTCTATCTCAATAGATTCAAAATCGGGTAACCAGCCACTGGAACTTTTTTCAGTGAACTACGAAAATGTAAACAAGGCTCCTGAAGACATCACGGTAACCTTTACAAAAGATGATGCTGCAGTTACTGCTTCAGGTCTTGGCTTGACCCTCCTTCCAGCAAGTGTTTTGACATTCACTTCTCCTAATCCAACTGTTGTTATCAAACAGG
>JBJOOI010000321.1:0-3045 GCA_046051375.1 Bacteroidota bacterium
GGTTTGACCTTTACTCTTATGGATCCTGGAGGGCTAATTTTTCTCCTTCCTACAGGATGCGGTATCGCTACAGTGGAACATTCAATATCAGCCTTCAGAATACCAAATTTGCCTTTAAGGGTGATCCTGATTTTAGCAGAAATAAAAGCTTTTTTGTTACCTGGTCTCACAGCATGGACAGCAAGGCCCGACCTGGCGTTTCCTTCAGTGCAAATGTCAATGCAGGAAGCAGCAAGTATCTTAGGTTGGTACCCAACGGTGCCCTGGCCAATCCAGGATTTACAGGAACGGTTCAGGGCGGTGGCAATTACATGCAACCCATGAACTTTACCAACCAGTTGAGTTCTTCCATTTCCTATCAAAAAACATGGCAGGGGAGTCCTTTTAATCTTGCTGTGAACCTTAATCATAACCAGAATACCTCCACAAGGCTTGTCAACCTTAACCTGCCAGACGTTGCACTCGTGATGAATACCATTTACCCTTTCCAGCCCAAAGATGCAGTGGGTGAAGCAAAATGGTATGAAAAACTGGGTGTGGGCTACAGCGGTAGTTACAGAGGGCAAATTTCCTTTTATGACACAGCATTTAGGTTTAAACAGTTGATTGATACTTTTCAGTGGGGCGCCAGCCATGATATTCCCATCACCCTTTCCCTTCCTCCCATGGGTCCTTTTCAGGTGGCTCCCAACATCTCTTTCAGGGAAAGATGGTATGCCCAGAAATTCTACCGCAAATGGAATCCCGTAACTGAAAAGCTGGACTCTACCATGGAGAAAGGGTTCAATGCAGCAAGGGAAATGTCGATGGGCCTTTCTTTCAGCACGGCTGTATTTGGCACCTATCAGTCAAAGAAAAAAGACGCTAAAGTCCAGGCCATCAGGCATGTGATGAGACCCCAGTTTGGCATCAACTACAAGCCCGACCTGATGAAACCTTATTATTACCGCCAACAGGTTGATAAAGAGGGCAATCAGGTTTTGATGTCTGTTTTTGATGGCAGCATTTATGGTCCATTCGGCTCAGAAGAGAGTGGGGGCATTGGTTTTGGCATTGACAACAATATTGAGATGAAGGTTCGTTCCAAATCAGATACAGGCGAGGCGGAAATGAAAAAGGTAAAATTGCTGGACGGATTTGGTATTTCGGGTGGTTATAATTTTCTGGCAGACAGTTTCAAGCTTTCAACCTTCAGTATTTATGCCCGTAGCAATCTCTTTGAAAAAATCAACATCACCGCAAATGCCTCAATGGATCCCTACAAAATCAATCCAGCCAATGGTTACAGGATTGATGAGTATGCCTGGCAGGGGGGTGGAAAATTCAATTTAGGCTCCATCACCAGTGGAAGCATCAACATGTCTACCAGTTTTCAGAGCAAGAAAAAAGATGAAAAAGATAAAGCGGAAAAGGAAAAATTGAAGGGGGAAGATGATAACCTGACCAATGATCAGATGATGCAGCAGATGGATTATATCCGCCGAAACCCTGCTGAGTTTACTGATTTCAGCATTCCCTGGACCCTGAGTTTCTCCTATTCCCTGAGTTTTACAAAATTGCTGCAGCCAGATTATCGCTACAAAACTGAGCTGACTTCGAGTTTCAATTTCAATGGCGATTTCAGCCTTTCACCCAAATGGAAAATTGGTGCCAACGGTTTTTATGATACCAAGACCATGAAACTTCAATCCCTGACCACTTTTATTTCAAGGGATCTGCATTGTTGGCAAATGTCGATCAATGTAACACCTGTTGGGCTTTACCGGTTTTTTAATATTTCCATCAGTCCCAAATCAGGTTTGCTAAGAGACCTCAAAATCAACCGTACACGCTACTTCTACACGCAATAGCAGTGATGAATGTTTATTTTTTCAGGGCAACAATGCCATCCCACATCAGCTGAAAAACATGTTCTTTCATGTCTGCTGCTGATGCAAAATTTTTGGGGTCAATGGCAGGTAAAAAATGCATGCTGGCCTTGCCTGGCCAAAAAAAGAAATTTTTGTTGTGGGGAAGCATTTCCCTCGTGCCTCTGATTATGCAGGGAATGACTTTTTTTCCAGTGTCGAATGAAAGCCTGAAAGCACCGTCGTGAAAGGTTTTGAGTGGATTTTCGGTCTTGTTTCTTGTTCCCTCCGGGTAAATACACATGTGCATCCCTTGCTCAAGCACTGATTTCATGGCCATATAACTTTCCCTTCTGCTGGCATCGCTTTTCCTATCCAGCAAAACAGATCCTCTTTTGTATATGATGCCAAAAACTGGAACTTTGGCCATTTCAATTTTGGCAATGGTTTTGTTGGCTCCTGGAATGCCCGGGCTGGTCAATGGAACATCCATGAGGGAGTTGTGGTTGCATACCACGATATAATTATCTCCTTTTTTGAAGTTCTCTCTGCCCCTGATGGTAAGCCGTACACCGGAGAGGGTAAAAAATATCGCCATCCAGCTCCTGCAAATCCGGATGAGAGCAGCCGTACTTTTGGGCTCGGCAAGCCTGCCTGTGATCCATACCGCTGGCATGAAAAACAACATCGATACAATAAAAACAATTCCGCCCCAAACCGTAAACAACCTTCCCAGTATATTTTTAATCATCCTTTTATGCTTTGATCATCCAATCAATAGGGTCTAAACCGCATTGCATCAGGTATTCATTGGCCTTTGAAAAATGCTTACAACCATAAAAACCCTTGTCGGCGGCAAAAGGTGAGGGGTGCATGGCCCTGAGTACCAGGTGCTTTGATTCATCTATATGCGCTCCCTTTTCCTTCGCGAAGTTACCCCAAAGCATGAAAACCAGGTTTTTCTTTTGGGTATTGAGCACATTGATGACTGCATCTGTAAAAATTTGCCATCCGATACCGGCGTGGCTGTTGGGTTGGTTGGCCCTAACGGTCAGGCTGGCATTCAGCAACAAAACCCCTTGATGCGCCCATTGGCTTAGGTCTCCATAATGGCGGGGCATTTTGATGCCAAGGTCTGTTTCAATTTCCTTGTAAATATTGACCAGCGAGGGGGGAGGCTTGATGCCTTTTTGAACTG
>JBJOOI010000322.1:0-3041 GCA_046051375.1 Bacteroidota bacterium
TTTTTTGGCCATTGTGCCATTGGCCATCTTGTAGGCAATGGTTGTTGGTTGTATGCTCACAGGGCGAAGTTGTTTTTCATGTTGATAGAAGAGTCCATCCTTGTTTTTGACGATGGTTTCTTCATAGAGGTCTGCTACATCAGCCTGGCTGGATGTATGCATCCAGCCACAGTGTTCATTGAATCCCTGGTACACAAAAAACTGTCCCCAGGTAACGGCGCCATAGGCATTGAGTCCTTCTTCGCTTACCATGTGCACTTCAGGGCGGAAATAAAAAGTAACATGCGGGTTGATGTAGAGCATGGCATTGCCCGTAAGGCTGCGCGATGGTGCAATGGCAAAACCATTTGAGCCACTGAGCTGCTCGGGATCTTTCTTTTTCAGCGATGCAAGGTCTGTTGAAAGCCCTGCATAAAACTTTTTGATGTCATTGGCAGTAAGGTCGCTGGTCTGGATCGCTGAAATGCTGCCGTCTGTATAGGTCAAAGGATACCAGGGTTTGAATTCACGCAGCAGCGCAGGTTTCACTTTTGGATTTTTGTAGAGATAATAATTCACTCCATCCGCAAATGCATTCAATAGTTTTTTCATCCAGTCCGGACTTGCCTCATAATCTTTAACAGATGCTGCAGAATCAATCACCATTTTCACGAGCAGGTCTTCATACATGCTTTGCTCTCCATTGATTTCACTGGTTCTTCCCAGCATGGTGATGTAGTTCATTTCCACCCGCTGAAAATCATCTTCACACTGTGCGTATAGTAATCCGAACACACAATCGGCATCTGATTTCCCATAGATATGCGGGATGCCCCATTTGTCGCGGACGATGTTCACGCGTTTGGCAGTTTCCTGCCAGCGCAAAACATCCTGCTTTGACTGGGCAAGCGCGAGAATGGGAAAAAATAAAAGCAATAATGTTTTTCTCATTGTTTTTGTTTTAGGATTTCATGACCAAGATCCAGGGAATCAATTTTGTTTTTCGGTGCTGTATTGATTAACGTTGATTTGCTTTCAGTACCCTGATGAAATTTCCTCCAAGAATTTTGGTGATGTCTTTTTTACTGTATCCTCTCTTCAGCAACTCCTCTGTGATCAACGGCATGTTCGTCACATCGTTGAGTTCACGGGGTGATGAATTGATGCCATCAAAATCAGAACCGATGCCGATATGGTCAACACCAATCAAGTTTACAATATGGTCGAGGTGATCGATAAGTTGTGCAAGCGATGGGCGCACATTGTCCATCTCCTCTTTGTATTTTTCATGGATCAAAAGATTGGCGTAAAAATCACTGGGATTGATTTTCAGCAAGGAGTCTTTTTCCTTTTGGTGCTTTCTGATGAAGGCATTGTTTTTTTCGCGGAAGCTGCTGTCAACAAATCCCGAATAAAAATTCAGGTGGATGACGCCATTGTTTTTTCCTATCATCCGGATTTGATCATCTGTAAGGTTTCTGGGAACAGGACAGAGTGCATAGGTACAACTGTGTGATGCAATGACGGGTTTTGTGCTGATGCGCAGGGCATCGTAAAATGTTTTTTCGCCCACATGCGAAATGTCAACAATCATCCCCAGTTCGTTCATGCGTTTTACAATAGACTCACCCAATGCATTCAATCCGTAAGGATGACCCAGGTCTTTTTTTGCCCTTTCATCTGCAGCCGAGCTGGCCCATGAAGTGCTGTTGTTCCAGGTCAGGGTCATGTAGCGCGCGCCACGTTCGTATAATTTTTCAAGGTAGTCAATCCTGTTTTCGATCATGTGTCCGCCCTCCACACCAATCATGGATCCAAGCTTTCCGGTTTTCACGGCAGTCTTCAGGTCTGCAACATCGCGCACCAGCATCATTTTGTCGGGATTGCGGTTCACTGTTGCATAGAGTGTATCGATTTCGCGGTTCGCAAATGCATAGGCGGTACCCATCCCATAATTCTCATCACAGAAAATGGAAAAAACCTGCACATCAATCCCGCCGGTTTTCATTCTTCCAAGGTCGGAGTGGGTGATGCCTTTCAGGTTTTGATCAAAGCTTTTTCCTTTTTCAATGCCCGTACTGATGAAATCATTGTGGGTATCAATCACAATGGCTTTCTGGTGAATTTTTTTGAATGGTTGTGCGGTTGCATCCATCAAACTTGATGAAGCAATGAGCAAGGCGGGAAGCAATAATTTTTTCATGTTTTAATCATTGATGGATTGGTACATCAGCACTTTGAAGCGGTCGTGGATATCGCCAAACTGCATGGGGTAGATGTTGGTGAAGAAAAGGCCCACGATTTTTTCTTTTGGATCAACCCAGTAGGTGGAAGAGAACATCCCGCCCCAGCTGAAGGTTCCTTCATTGATGGGAAGTTTTCCGCTTCCGGCAGCAGTGATGATGCCAAAGCCCAGTCCAAATTTATCATTGCCATTGCTGATTTCGCCGATCTGGTTCTGGGTCATCATCCGTACACTGTTTCTGCTGAGGATGCGTACACCATTGTATTCTCCGCCATTCAACATCATCTGCAAAAAGATGGCATAATCCATGATGGTAGAAGAAAGTCCGCCGCCACCACTGAACATCTTGAAATCCATGTTGGGGAAGTCGCGATAAAAAGTGCCCGAAAGAGTATAGGTGGGTTCCATCATCTTCAACTTGCCTTCCTTGTGCGAATAAAGGCTGACCAATCGTTGTTGTTTTTCTTTTGGCAGGTAGAAATAGGTGTCTTTCATGCCCAGTGGTTCAAAAATCCGCTTGCGAAAGAACTCATCCAGCGTCATGCCAGAAACCACTTCAACGAGATAGCCCAGCACATCGGTGTTCAGTCCATACAAATATTTTTCACCGGGATGATGGAACAAGGGCAGCGCTCCTAGTCTCTTGATGCTTTCTGCCAGGCTGATGTCTTTTACGCCGATGCCGCCAACAACACCATTTTTGGCATAGATGGCTTTGGCGGTGGAGGAGCCGATTTGCGCATAACCAATGCCTGAAGTATGGGTCAACAAGTCGCGGATGCTGATTTCCCTTTTGGCAGGAATGCTGGTATAGCTG
>JBJOOI010000323.1:0-3038 GCA_046051375.1 Bacteroidota bacterium
CTGAAATCAGCATTGAAGATATTATTCCAATACAACCTGAATGTTAAGCTTTTATGCTGATATCCAGAATAAAGGTTGAGCAGGTTAAATCCAGGCGTTCCGCCTGCAGGAATTCGATTATCTGCTTTATCACCAGCATCAAGCCTTCGCTGAGGGGAGGCATGATCGAAAGTCAATCCACCCACCCATTGCTTTTTTGCAAAAGATGTACCCAAGCGGGCGTTGAATGGAGGTATTCTTCTCAACGGCTGATTCCTTGTAATGCTTTCTCCAAACAAGCTTGTAGCGTTGCCATAGAAATTGAAACCTCTGAATGGCTTAAAGTCAAATTGTGCTTCCCATCCCTTGATGAAGCCCCTGTCCACATTGATTTTTTTGTAAACCGTAATACCATTGATTGTGGCCCCGGTAGCTACACGGGTGATAAGGCCATACAGGTTTGTTCTGAACAGGGCAGTTGAAAAAGATATTTTTCTAGTGATGACTTTTATGCCAATTTCAGTATTGACTGAGCGCTCTGGCTTGAGATCATACGCGGGAATCTCATACCTGAAGTCTACAATACCCAGGGTGCCAAGATCATCAATGTTTGGGGCACGAAAACCATCACTGATGTTGGCATACAAGAATAAAGGTTTAAGGAGCTGGTAATTCAATCCTCCCTGAAAAACTGCTGCACTGGGAGAAATCTTTACGTTGCCCAAGGTTGTATCAGTGATCTTCGCCGTATAGAAATTAAACCGCACGCCAGCTTCTGCCTTTAAACGACCCAAATTCAAATGATGCAGGTTGTAGATCGAAAAATTGGAGTAGGTTGACTGATCTGGATATAAACCTCTGAGTTGCTTCACGGAACCAGAAAGGGCGTCTTTTTCAGAACGCTTGCTGCTGACCAAATCATTATAGGTTTCAATTCCAGTATTGACATCCCAAACCTTGTTGAATTGAACAAGCAAATCAGCCCCTGCAGAAATTGTCCTGGCGTCATCTTTCTCAAACCGGAGCACGCGTGAACCATTTCTTTGGGCATACCTCGATTCGCTGATCATCTGCTCAGCAAGGAATACATCAAGCTGTTTGAAAAAAACTGATTTGAATTTTTTTTGAAGTTGTACATATCCGAAACCCCTTTTCAATGGATCAGAAGTATTGATGGCAAAATTCTCCAACCTGTACCGATGGAAAACCGGAACATCGGTTTGATTCAACCATTGGTATGCTGCCGTCAATTGCCATTCAGCACCAAGATCAATTTTCATTTTCATGTCATAAGAAAACTCTCCATATCCTGTTGGGCGTTGAAACCCTGTGGTATCACCACCTTTGAGATCGCCGAATTTCTTGGAGGTTGCCCCAAGAACAAAAGCAAACTTCTTGCCTTCATACTTAAGTTCAGGCCTCTGTGTAAATTCCATACCAGATTCTGATAACCTTATCAGGACCTTACTCTGCCAGCTTGGCTTAGAACCCAATTGAAGGGAAGTGGTTTGGATATTAATTACTCCGGTCATGGCATCACTTCCATGTTGCACAGAACCAGTTCCTTTGATCACTTCAATTTTCTCAACAAGATAAGGATCAACCAGGGTCAGGTACTGGTTAGGCCCGAACCTAAAGATGGAATTATTGAGCCTGATACCATCCACCAAAATCAGGGATTGATTGCCAGTAAGTCCTCGCAAAAAAGGAGATCCACCTCCATGATTGGTTTTCTGAATGAAAAGGCCAGGTACTCCAAAAAGGGATTCTGGAACTGTCCTTGACAACTGTCTTTGAATGGAATTTTGATCCAGCACGTTTACTGCATAGGGAAGAACTGCTGTTGCTGTTGACTTCCTTGTGGCAGTAACAACTACATCATCCATTCGCTTTACCGAGTCAGCTGATGTTTGGGAATTTGCGGAAAAAAATGAAAAAGATAATCCAATCAACCAAAAAGCCTTTGTTCCTGACATGTTCATGAAATTTACTAATTAATTTTCTTTCTTATAATGGTTTTCACGTTGCTCGTCCTCATCATCCATCGCTGGCCCTTGCATGATTTTTTTCCAATCCAAATCACGCTTGTATTTTTTCATGGCCTTGGAAGGGTCGAATACCCTTTTATCTGGCATTACCAAGGTATAGGGTGCAAAATTAGGCTTGTCAGTAAAAAAATCTGAGAGGTGTGATGAAGTAACATCATATTGGTTAACATAAGGTACTGCCAGTGTATTGTAGATCATTTTCAGGATGGATCCGAAATTGGCATGGGTATGAGAAACATGATTGGGTTTCACATAAGGCCCAGCCAGCATAAGAATACTTCTATGCGCATCAACATGGTCTACTCCACCCTGCGGATCATCTTCTGTAATGACTACAAGCATGTTCTTCCAATAAGGTGTCCTGGAAAGGAAATGCAAAATCCTTCCTACAGCAAGATCATTGTCTGCAACATAGCTATGCGTATAGGGATAACCATCCTGCGGTCTTGGTGATGCTGTATGGTCATTGGGGATTTGCACAGTAACCAAGGATGGCATTTTTTCTTTTCCTTTCAACCACATTTTGGTGAATTCATCCTCAAACTGGTTCATCCTGAACTGGTCAGGAATATTGGTATTGTAGCCAGCATAATTGCGGCTGGTTCTTTTGAAGGCAGCATTTTGCATCGGTACCATTACACCATGTGCAGCTCCAGTGGCAGTATCCATCCATTCTTCGCGCACGTGGGCAGTTTCATTTGCCTCACCAAAATTATAGAATGATACTTTTTTTCTTTCCAATGCTTCCCATAAACCCCCAGTTTCAGCATAATCCTCTGGATCCATGCTACCGGTGGAACCAGGAAATCTACGGCCGGGAGCAGCAGAAAAATAATTGGCAGTTTTATTCGTTTTTGAATTCACTTCAACCCACTCATTGGGAATTACCCCCATCATCCAGTGATGGCCATGGATGGAGGCATCACTGTCACAATAGAAATTATCTGAATAAGCAAACTGTGTTGAAACCTTATGATGATTGGGTGTAATATTCGCATTGGTCAGCACAAG
>JBJOOI010000324.1:0-3033 GCA_046051375.1 Bacteroidota bacterium
GATACCAGTTTGTTCAGCATCAGGTTGGTTTATCCGGATGGATACGTCCGCAATATTCGGTTTGACAATGATACCCTGCAGTTTAGCCCTTCCAAAAATCTTCCCGGAGGAGACGACAATGCCGCTACATTGATCTACAAGCCTTTTTTGAAGGAAGATGGGGAGTATGAATTGATTGTTACAGGGAAGGATGTCAGCAGCAACAAGTCCGGAGCCATTGAGTACAGGGTTGCCTTTGAAGTCTACAACAAATCCATGATCACCAACCTGCTCAATTATCCCAATCCTTTTACTAGTTCTACTGCATTTGTGTTTACGTTGACCGGAACGGAATTGCCATCTCAGTTCAGGATACAGATTTTAACGGTCACTGGCAAGATTGTGAGAGAAATCACCAAACAAGAATTGGGCCCGATAAAAATTGGACACAACATCACGGATTACAAATGGGATGGAAAAGATCAGTTTGGACAATCATTGGCCAATGGGGTTTATCTTTATCGGGTCATTGCCGACATCAATGGAAAAAAAATCGATAAGTTAAAGTCCACAACTTTTAATACAGATAAATACTTCCAGAGCGGTTATGGCAAGATGTATCTCATGAGATAATGCAATCCACCATGTCCGTTTCAATCTTTTCTCCGGAGTTTAACTTGATGTTGTCCTGTTGTCGGGTAAAGCCCGGCAGGAAAGAATTGGAACGCAGGGAGAAGGCTTTGGGCGGATCCATCGATGAGGATCTTTTTTTTGCACTCCTTATTCGCCATAGGGTCTTACCGCTTGTCTATTTCAATCTTAAAGAGGAATCACGAATATCAGGCACATTAAAGGATAAACTGAAACAGCTTGCAGCAGCCAATCAACTGGAGGCCTTGCAATCCATGAACATGCAATTCAGATTGCAAAAAGAATTTGACCAGCATGCGTACAAAGGATTTTTTATTAAGGGGGTTACCCTTTCTGAACAATACTATGGAGATGCCGGACTTCGGCATGTGATGGATATTGATTGTTGGGTGGAACAAAAAGCAGTTGAGCCTATAGCCCATTGGTTGTTTAAAGAGGGCTATAATTCGGTGCCTGATCTCAGCAGGTTAAATACAAGACAGTTGGCATTTGTCCAGAAAACAGACCATGACCTTCAGTTTTTTACCGAAAAACCCGGGCAGCCCAAAGTCATTGAATTGCACTGGAAACTAAGGGGCCCGTTGGGCGGGTTCAATCTGCGGCCTGAAGTATCCATGAATGAGGTGGATCATTTTCTTTACCTCTGCACCCACGGCACAGAACATGGATGGTTTCGATTGAAATGGCTTTTTGATCTTCCCCAGATCATGGACCGTGTAGGCTTTGATTGGGTCCAGGTGCGGGAGCGGGCTGTCGTGTTGGACTGTCTGGATCATCTAGAAATTACAATGATGGTGCTTGAATCACTCTTGAATGAGCCCATTCCTGATGCAATAATAGATCAGTTGACTCAATCGAAATATGCCAATCAACTCAGGTACATTCATGAAGCTATTGCATCGGCCTCAGTCTTCAATGATAACGATGCCAATCGATTGGCCTACTTGAAATACATGAATACTTTGAGTAGAAAAAGAATCAATGGTACTTTGATCTTGAAATACCTGACCAGTCACAGGGATTGGGAATTGTTGCCTCTTCCTTCCAGCCTTTTCTTTTTGTATTTCCCGCTCAGGCCTTTTTTAATCCTATGGCGAAGGCTTTTTAAAATGCACGGATATTCCTGATCGATAAATGGTCCGCAATCAAATGCGTTGCTTTTCGTACATCGACTTAAACATCCCTTCTTCAACTATCAGTTGATCAAAGCGCCCCTCCTGAACAATTGCCCCGTTTTGCATGACATAGATTTTATCTGCCATTTTCAGGTTGTACAATCGGTGAGAAATCAGGATTACAATTTTATCTTTTAAAGCAGTCTTGATGGTAGAGTATAAATTAAGTTCTGCAAATGCGTCAAGTGAACTGCTTGGCTCGTCCAGCACCACCAATTGCGCATGCTTGTAAAATAACCTGGCCAGGGCCAGCTTCTGCCATTGTCCGCCGCTCAGCTGTTCACTCCCTTCAAAAATACTGCCCAGTTTAGTATCATAGCCTTTAGAGAGTTTTTCAATAAAACTGGCTGATCCACTGTGCTCGCTAGCCAAATGCATCTGTTCTTCAATCTCACCTATTGGTTGATAGTCAAAATGAATGTTTTGGCCAGCAGTAAGAAAATATTTTTCATAATCCTGGAAAAAGAAAGAGCTGTTCCGGTAAAATTCTGTTTTACGGATTTCCTGCAAAAGGGTGCCATTGAGTCTGATATTCCCACGACTCGGGGCATAAAAACCAGCCAACAGTTTTACCAGCGTGGATTTTCCAGAGCCGTTTTCTCCCACAATGGCAATGATTTGCCCCCTTGATGCTTCAATGTTGATGTTATTGAGGAGAACATGATGCTGGTTGGGGTAACCAAAGCTGAGTGATTCAATCTTCAATCGATCCAGTTGTTGAGGAAAATCTTGGATGGCAGCCTGGCTATCTTCTTCACTCAGATCAAAAAAACCATAGAGGTCTTTCACAAAGTGGCGGAGTTGAAATACCTGCAGCAGGGATTGGAAGAAAGCCTTGGCGCTGGATTGCATTCGCTGAATCCCCTGGAGGTACAATACGAAGGTTCCCAGCCCAATGGTTTGAGCAATCGTCTTCAAGGCAAGGTAGCCTATGGCCAAACCAAGGGCTGTTACTTCTAGGAACTCCGCAAATAAGTTATGCCTCAGTGAAGTTTTTTGGTTGGTATTTTTACGCTGGTTGATGTCATTTCTCAGAGATTTAAACTTTTGTTGAAATGACTGGCCAAAATGATAGGTCCTCAATTCCTTAGCCCATTGGATTCCGGTCATCAATTGAAACAGATATCCGGATTCCCTTTCTTTGGGAGACAGGCTAAATTCAAGGTCTGTTGCTCTTTTTCCTTGTAACCACTTGTTCAGGCTGATGGGAATGGCCAATACAAAAAGG
>JBJOOI010000325.1:0-3016 GCA_046051375.1 Bacteroidota bacterium
ACCCCTTGCTCCAGAGTCAAGCATCATGTAAACAGAGTTGAAGCCCTGCTTATCAGTTGCCATCGCACGGATGAGTGTTTCAGTAACTTTTGTATCGACCCTTGACCAAATGTCAATGATCTGGTTATAACGTTCGTTGTTGGTGATCAATCCCATGTTGTAATTGTCCCATACTTCCTGAACTTCTCCGGAAGCCTGGTCAATCATGGCGTCTTTGGGCACATCCAATACAAGGTCCTGGATGTTGAATGACAATCCACCCCTGAAGGCCATGCGGAAACCGAGTTCCTTGATGGCATCGAGGAATTTGGCAGTTGTTGGTACATTGGTGATTTTGATGATGTTACCAATGATTTCGCGAAGGCTCTTTTTGGTGAGCAATGCATTTACAAAACCAACTTCGCTTGGAACAGATTGGTTGAAAAGTACACGACCAACGGTTGTTTCAAGGAGTTTGAACTCCAGGACACCCGCTTCATTCCTTACATTGGTTTTCACCTTGATGTAAGCATGCAGGTCAACTTTTCCTTCATTATAGGCAATGATTACTTCCTCAGCGCTGTAGAAACGCATTCCCTCTCCTTTCACTACATCAACATCGGTATTGCGCTTGCCTTTGGTGATATAATACAAACCAAGTACCATGTCCTGAGAAGGAAGGGTAATGGGTGTACCGTTTTGTGGGTTGAGGATATTGTGTGAAGCCAGCATCAAGAGCTGTGCTTCAAGTACGGCAGCATGGCTGAGTGGTACGTGTACCGCCATCTGGTCACCATCGAAGTCAGCGTTGAAAGAAGAACAAACCAGCGGGTGAAGCTGGATGGCCTTTCCTTCTACCAATTTAGGCTGGAAGGCCTGGATAGACAAACGGTGCAGCGTTGGGGCACGGTTCAGCATGATCGGATGGCCTTTCAATATATTTTCAAGGATATCCCAAACGATCGCTTCCTTGCGGTCAACCAGCTTGCGGGCTGATTTAACGGTTTTAACGATACCCCTTTCAATGAGCTTTCTAATAATAAATGGCTTGAACAACTCCGCTGCCATGTCTTTAGGAAGACCGCACTCGTGGAGTTTCAACTCAGGTCCTACAACGATAACCGAACGACCAGAATAGTCAACACGCTTACCCAAAAGGTTCTGACGGAAACGACCTTGCTTACCTTTCAAGACATCACTGAGTGACTTCAATGCACGTCCGCCTTCAGCTTTAACAGCATTTGACTTACGGCTGTTGTCAAACAAGGAATCAATCGCTTCCTGCAACATCCTTTTTTCATTCCTCAGGATTACCTCAGGTGCCTTGATCTCGAGCAAACGCTTGAGACGGTTGTTCCTGATGATTACCCTGCGGTAAAGATCGTTCAGGTCAGAAGAAGCAAAACGGCCACCATCCAACGGAACCAATGGTCTGAGTTCTGGTGGGATGACAGGAATATATTGCATAACCATCCATTCAGGACGGTTTACGATTCTTGAATTGGCATCACGGAAAGACTCTACAACGCTGAGACGCTTCAATGCATCAGCTTTACGCTGCTGTGAAGTTTCTGTTGCTGCAGAATTCCTGAGGGTATAGCTCAATGAATCAAGGTCGATTCTCAAGAGAAGATCATGCACGGCTTCAGCACCCATTTTGGCAATGAACTTGTTGGGATCTTCGTCAGGAAGGTATTGGTTTTCTTTTGGCAAGGTATCCAACAGGTCGAGGTATTCCTCTTCTGTAAGCAGGTCTCCCTGCTTTTTGCCCTTATCTTCCATGATACCGGGCTGGATTACTACAAAACGCTCATAATAAATGATGCTTTCCAGCTTCTTGGAGCTGATGCCCAGCAAGTAACCAATCTTGTTTGGAAGGCTTTTGAAGTACCAGATGTGAACCACAGGAACAACCAGCTTGATATGTCCCATGCGCTCGCGGCGTACCTTCTTTTCGGTTACCTCTACACCACAACGGTCACAAACAATACCCTTGTAACGGATCCTCTTGTACTTTCCACAAGCACATTCGTAGTCTTTTACTGGACCAAAAATCTTTTCACAGAACAACCCATCACGCTCAGGCTTGTAGGTTCTGTAGTTGATGGTCTCTGGTTTCAACACTTCACCAAAAGACCTGTCCAGGATAGAATCCGGGGACGCAATGCTGATGGTGATCTTTGAAAAAGAAGATTTTGGGCGATTGTCTCTTTTGATAGCCATAATAAGATATCTGTTTTACAATGTTCTAGTACCACTATAGCTTTCCTGTCCAGCTGTTTACAGCCGGTCAAATATTATTGAAAATCAATAATTTATGAACAAACAGGTCAGATAAAAATAGGGGCATGCCAAATTTAAGGACTGCAAAAGTACTCAAAACAGCCGAAATAACAATAAATTTCTTTTGAAAAAGGTGTTTTTTAACTGCTCGTCAATGAGGCTGCCCTGATCCTGAAATGCGAGGAGATTACCTCCTGAACAGGTACGTTCTTGATTTTGCTTTCCAGCCAGGAGAGGATATCAAGGTACATGAAGGACCGGCTTTCCATCGGACTCCCCTCCACCCGCTTCAGTTTCTCAAAAAGGGACAGAAATCCTTGTTTTAAAGCGGTCTTGTTGAGGGAAAATGCACTGCGCAGAAAAGCAAAAATCTCGTTTTCCACCACACTGAGGTTTTTCATTTTGGACATGAAGCGGTAAACCGACCGGACCTGACTTTCCAGGATGACGTCATTTCCCAGCTCGTAGTGGGCAATCATATGGAGCAGGCGTGCATAACATTGTAAGTCAATACGCAAATCAGCCTTCCAGTGGATGATCTTGTTCAGGTAAACAATGGTGTTGTCATAATCACCACAACCAAAATAGAGGCAGGCAAATTTGTAATAGAAAATGAATGTGCGGTGGCGGTCAAGCTGCATCTCAAACTCAACAAGTTTTTCCTCAATTACTGGAATCAAGTTCAGCCCTTCAGAAAAGCTGCCATCCAGAAAATGCATGTTGATTTTGGCGAGATAGAGGTATACAAATCCCT
>JBJOOI010000326.1:0-3016 GCA_046051375.1 Bacteroidota bacterium
CAAACCTACGGCTTTCCAAGGCGCTTTTAACCGCTAAATACATTAAATTTGTATCATGGTTTCATCCATCTTAAGTGCAGCTTTTGGTTTCAGCAATGGAAACACATCTTCCGCTAACGATGAAGCAGAGAAATTATGCATCGAAGTTGGCCAGTTTCATATAGCCCTTACCATCAGCAATGCATCTGGTGATTTGGTGAGCTTATTTGAGCTCTATACGAGCAAACAAACCACAGACCCTTCTTTTTTAGAATCAGTATTGGCATCGGAAAAACTAATTGGCATTCAATTTTCAGATGTCATTTTCATCCACAACCAAAAAGAAATGGTTTTGGTTCCATCTTCCTTATACAAGGAAAACCTGAATGCAATCCTTATTGAAACAATTCATGGTGACCAAAAGGAATATTCCATTTCTGTAGATGATGTTCATCAATGGGAATTGCACAATGTATTTGGATCTTCAACTGAAATGCTTGAACTGGTTCGCAATAAATATCCGCAAGCAAGGCAAGTGCAATACATGAGTGCCTGCCTCAGGGGAATTTTTCTTGCCGATAGAACGGGCGTAAATCAACGCATCAAGCTCTATGTATTACCTTCTTGTGTCAATTTGGTTGTATTGAAAGGAGACCATTTGCAGATTGCGAAGTCGTTTTTTTACGAAACACCCGAAGACATTATATACCATCTGATGAATGTGGTTGATAAATATGGGTTTGATACATCTGAAGTGATTTTAGAGGTGAGTGGCCTATTGGATTCATCTTCAGGAACATGGAAGGAGTTGAGTAAGTATTTTTTGAACGTCAGTACAGAAAAGCCCCCCAGTTTTTCTGCTGAAAATGCAAAAACTACAGATCTGCCTTCCCATTATTTCACTCCATTTTTGCTTGTTCCCACATGCGTATAATCAGCGGAGATCTCGGCGGCAGGAAAATAAATCCGCCCAACAACATGCCCTATACGAGGCCTACAACCGATATGGCGAAAGAAGGTCTGTTCAATGTGATTGAAAACAACATGGACCTTTCTGTTGTCCGTTCTCTTGATCTTTTTGGAGGAACAGGCAGTATCAGCTATGAGTTGTTTTCAAGAGGCGTGAAAGACCTTACCATCATTGAGAAGGACCCTGAGATGTATTATTTTATCAAAAAAACAGCGGAGCAGATGGCTGTTACCGGGATGAAACTTTTCAGGTCGGATGTTTTCAAATACATGATGGAATGCAAGGAGCAGTTCAATTTTATTTTTGCCGGTCCTCCTTATGCTCTCGGGAACATTGAAGACATTCCAAAGATTATATTTCAAAAAGGACTGCTGGCAGAGGAGGGCTGGTTCATTTTAGAGCACACTCCCCGCAATGATTTTAAAAATCATCCTTACTTCAGAACAGAAAGAAAATACGGAACAACCATATTTTCAATCTTTATCAATCGCCCCCCTGAAACCAAGGCATGATGAAAAAGTCTGAAGCCAGGAAAATCTTCAGTGCCCAACGTTCTGCTTTAACTGCCCGGGATGTAAACACCAAACAGGACCTTCTGTTGATCTGTTTTCAACAACTCGTTTGGAGGAATGTTAACCTCGTGCACGCATACCTACCCATGTATGAACGGAACGAGCCTGATCCTATTCCATTGTTGGATTTCATGCATTTTCGCTATCCTGGCATGCAGGTTACCTATTCCAAGATTGACCCGAGCAATTTCAGTATGCTGCATTTTTTGCAGGATGATGACATGTTTTTTGAAAAAAACCAATATGGAATTCCCGAGCCAACGGGGGGGGTACCTGTAAATGAGATGGATATTGATATTGTTTTCATCCCCTTATTGGCTTTTGACAAAATGGGCAACAGGGTAGGATATGGCAAAGGCTATTATGATCGGTTTCTGTCAAAATGCAGAAAAGATGTATTGAAAATTGGCCTTTCGTTCTTTCCACCCGTTGAATCCATTGAAGATGTCCAATTCTTCGATAAAAAGCTCGACTTTTGCATCACACCCGAACGTGTTTATGCATTTTAAAAACATTTATCTACGGTCTTTTCGGCTTTTTCTGTTTCCGCTTGCCTATCTGTATGGTTTCATCATTCAATTGCGCAATCTTTTATACGATCGGGATATCATTGGCTCTGTGACGTTTAACCTGCCCATTATTTGTGTTGGTAATCTTTCTGTGGGCGGTACAGGAAAGTCTCCAATGGTTGAGTATCTGGCCAACCTGTTGAAAAAGGAGTATGCCATTGCAACACTCAGCAGGGGCTATAAAAGAAGAACTTCAGGCTATGTCCTGGCCAATGAACGCTCCACAGCCATTGAAATAGGCGATGAACCCATGCAATTTCACCTCTCACATCCAGATATAGCTGTTGCTGTTGGTGAGCAAAGGATTGAAGCCATTCCACAGTTGTTGTTTGATCGTCCAGAAACACAACTCATCATTTTGGATGATGCTTTTCAGCACCGTGAAATCAATCCTGGGTTCAACATCATTCTAACTGAATTCTCCAATCTTTACTCAAGAGATTTTTATTTACCCACCGGTGATCTTAGAGACCAAAAATCAAGTGCAAAAAGGGCTGACATCATTGTAGTGACAAAATGCCCTGCTGTTGTTTCCGAACATGAACGCTTCATGATCATGAAGGAGCTGAATCCACTGCCAGGTCAGGAGGTTTTTTTCACCACCATTGAATACAATACTCCTTATCATATTGTAACAAAAGAAAAGCGTAGCTTGTCCAAGGAAGAAGAGGTCTTGCTGGTATGTGGAATTGCCAATCCTGAACCCCTTACTCAATATATTCACGAGGCTACAAAAACCTATGATGCCTTGTTTTACAGTGATCACCATATTTTCAGCATCGATGATTTTGGGGATATGCAGACGAGATTGGATGGCATACAAGATGATCAGAAGATTATCCTTACCACGGAAAAAGATGCTGTGAGATTGATGAAATTCAGTGATAAAATTGAACATCTTCCTTTTTTTGTGTTACCCATCACCA
>JBJOOI010000327.1:0-3016 GCA_046051375.1 Bacteroidota bacterium
CAAAAAGCTTAACATGAAAACATTTTACCTGGCACTTGATTTGGTAGACAATGAAGAAAGGATAGCTGAGTACGAAGCCCATCACCAGAAAGTGGCTCCAGAAATATTGGAAAGCATTACCAGCAGCGGCATCACCAACATGATCCTGTACAGGACCGGTAATCGGCTGTTCATGATAATCGAGGCAGAAGACCATTTCAGTTTTGAAGAAAAAGCCAAAATGGATGCATCCAACCCCAAAGTGCAAGTCTGGGAAGCTTTGATGGACACCTATCAACAAAGGCTTCCGTGGACAGGAACGAACGACAAATGGGTGGTGATGAAAGAAATCTTCAACCTCAAAAAACAATGATTCTTTGCAGTATTGAGCAAAGCCCTTTCGGAGACATGTTGATGGCGTCTGAGGAGAGTAAAATTGTTTTTTGCTCATTCATAGAGAACAAGGCAGCATCACTGAAAGCTTTGGGACTTTATCTCAAGGAGAAAGAATACAAAATTGTTGAGGAATCAATTCATCAGCCTATTGTAGAAAGGCTGATGAATCATCATGTTGTAACCGACATTCTCCATCCTGAAGGAACATCATTTCAAAAAAGAATCTGGGAGGAACTCATGAAAATTCCTGCAGGAGAAACCAGGACCTATCTGCAGGTGGCCATTGAAATTGGAAGTCCTTCCTCAGCCAGGGCTGTGGGTACAGCCATTGGGGCCAATCCGATTGCTTGGCTGATTCCTTGCCATCGTGTTATCCAGACCAGCGGCGGTCTTGGTGGTTACCGATGGGGACTGGAAAGAAAAAAATCATTGCTTGACTGGGAAAGATCCATGCATCATCAACATATGAATCAGGTTAGTCAAATCCCCCTTTTCCCCGATACAGGCTCACAGGCTTGTCCAGCTTGAGTTCCAGGACTGTAATGTATTTGTCTTGAACGCCCTTGGGGATATCGATGTAAACCAATCCTGGTACAGGACTCCAGGATATTTTTCCTACTACTTTATGCTTGAGTTTGGTTCCATTTCCCAACACTGTAATTTCCTTGATCTGATTGCTCAGGCCCTTTACCATGATGGTTCCGGATGTTTGTCCTTGTAAAAAAAGGAACAGTGAAGTTGAGTCTTTGGAGATGGTGGTTGGTCCATAAAAATGACCGGGTGCAATACCTCCTAAACTCCCAAAAATGGCCTTTTCATGCTTCTTGTTCCAGGCACCCAACTCTGTGAGGATATGGCGTTGTTCTTTGGGGATGGTGCCATCTTCTCTTGGTCCGATATCGAGCAAGAGATTGCCTCCAGTACTGATGATGTCAGCAAAAAGGGCAATGATTTCATAAGGCGTTTTCCAGGCGGTATCTGTTTTTCTATAACCCCAGTTGTTGTTGGTGGTCATGCACAATTCCCACCAGTCATACCTGGGACGGCTCACCGGTACATTTTGCTCTGGGGTTTCATAATCTCCATAGCCCATCAAACGGCCATTGATGATTGCCGAAGGATTGCTTTTTAGAATTCCTTCACGAACCTTTTGGCTTTCCCACTCTTCGGCTGAATGTTCCCAATCACCATCAAACCAATAAAGGTCTGGCTTGAACTTCGTGGTAACTTCATTCAACTGATTTTGATAAAAATTCTTGAAGCGTTGCCACCTGGCAGGATCTTCGTTGACTCTGTATCGGCTGCTGTCCTTTAAAAATCCAGGATAGTCTGGATGACTCCAGTCAATCAAAGAGAAGTAAGCCCCTGCTTTTACATTTCTTTTCCTCAACTCATTGTAAAATGAGGTGAGCAGGTCTATCTTGGCAGGTGTATTTTTTACAGTACTGTAATGGTTTTCTTTCGTGTCCCAGAGTGCCACGCCATCGTGGTGTTTGGTAGTGATGACGGAATACCTTGCGCCAGAAGCAGCAATCAAGGAGGCCCAATCGGCAGGATTATACTTTGATGCAGTAAAGCTGTTGGCCTGGTTCATGTAATCCTTCCAGGAGATCTGCTTGTTGTGAAAGCTCCAGCTTTCTGAGACATCAGCCACTGCATAAATTCCCCAATGAATGAAGATTCCCAATTTGGCATCTGCAAACCATTGCATTTTTTGCCTGATGGAATCAGCATTTGTTTTTTGCTGGGCAAACAATTGACCTACCATCAAAACAAAGAACAGCATAAAAGAAACGCTTTTCAATCGAAGGACTTTCATGGATGAATCATTTAGAATAAATACAATGTAAAACTATTGCTCTACTTGCTTTTCAATCACCGCAACCAGATCATCGAAATTGACCTGGAGCGGCATTGTGCCAAGATTGACAACGGCCTTCTTTCCCCTCAATGATGCCAATATACCAACCTTGTTGTTCTGGCTCATCAGCACCAGATCTCCTGGAACAGGTAGCTTACCAGTTTCCATGTACCGGCTGTCAAGTTTTTTCTTTTTCTTCTCTGTAACCTGCTTCTCCTTCTGGTTGAAAAGAAGGGCCTGCAGGTTTTTCATCAATTGCTTTTTGTCCTGATCAGACTCAGACCTTCGCCAATCAAATACAATCTGCTTGAGTTTGCGCTCCATGTCTTTCAGGTAAACCATTTTTTCCTGGGAAATGAGGTTCTGGTGTTTGAGCAGCTCCACTTGCTGGCTGTGCTTTTCCCTTTCAAGCTGTTGGTTCAAGGACTTTCTCAACACTTCATTGTCCTTGATCATCTTCTGTAAATCTTTCTCTTTACCCTCAATCTTGCGCAAATCCTGCTCGGTTCGGTTGAGCAATTTATCAAGGGTAAAATGATTCTCATCCACCAATTCCTTTGCCCTATTGATGAGTTCCT
This sequence comes from Bacteroidota bacterium, assembly GCA_046051375.1. GTDB lineage: Bacteria > Bacteroidota > Bacteroidia > Chitinophagales > Chitinophagaceae > Pollutibacter. The sequence continues at coordinate 2,815 of JBJOOI010000327.1, forward strand.
GGGAAAGACCGATGCGTTCTGCAATGGCAAATGTGTATGAGCTGCCTGGTTTCCCAAGATTCAATTTATACATGGGCAGCAGGCTTTTTTCATCAAAGGCCATGGCACCGGGAACGACTTCGTCCTTCTGCCCGACGCAACGGACAGCATCGTCCTGACTCCCGCGTTGGTGGCAGCCCTGTGCGACCGCCGGTTCGGTCTC
>JBJOOI010000328.1:0-3012 GCA_046051375.1 Bacteroidota bacterium
CAACAATTCAGGATGGGTGGGCATGGCGCCCTGGTTGCCAAAATCATCAGATGTAGAAACCAATCCCTTGCCAAAAACCAACTGCCACATCCTGTTCACAGCAACCCTTGATGTCAAAGGATTTTTATCATCAAACATCCATTGTGCCAGGCCCAACCTGTTTTTGGGAAGCTCCTTAGGGAAAGGCATGATGGCCGCTGGCGTTGAAGGTTCAACTTTATCTCCATGGCTGTCATACAATCCCCTGTTCAATACATAGGTGGGACGGGCCTGGGGGAGATCACCCATGACCATGACCTCTTTGGTTGAATCATAGAGATCACACAATGATTTGCGTGCAAGCATCAATGCGGTGCTGTCATATTCATTTTTGATGCCCTTTGGATCAAAGGGGAGTTTTCCGTACAGGTGCCTGATTTCTGCTGGAGACAAGGTATTGGTGAAGATGTGAAACTCATCAATTTCACCGCCGGGCATGCTGCGATCGAGATCTCTTTTTCCAAAAACAAGACCCCGATAACGGCTTGTCTTATGGATATTGGGATAAGAGCGAATGTTCTTGTAGAGATGGTCAAACTCTGTATCGGTAGTTACTTGTTTTCCGTTCAGGTGAATGCGCAGACCCGATGCTTTACTGCTGCCGTCATAACTGATGGCCACATGATACCATTGGTTTGGTCTTAATTTTTCAGTGGCGATGACGCTGATGGCATCATGTGGAAATGCATGACTCAGCCTGAAATTGAGCTTGTTTTCTTTTATCAAAAGATCATATCCCTGGTATCCATATCGGTGGGGATCACTGGCATGAAAAACAGTTGCCAAAGGATAGTTTGTTGGCACCTTGATCCAGAGACTAAATGCAAAGGGGTCATAGCGCTCAAAATAGGCTATTTTGTATGGTTCAAAAGAATAGGCTGTTTCATCATTGTATTTGAGGGAACGACCAATAACACCCTGACCATATTCAGCCATCTTGCCGGATGCATCAATCTTGCTTCCTGTGGCATTGGTAAAATACTCCTTGTCCTTGACAAGATTTGTTTTATCAAAATCAAGTTTGGCAACCAATTTTCCTGTCAATGCAGCAGCGATCTCCTTTTCAGTTGCCGCATCAAGTGTTGCATGCTTTTGCCTTTCTTTAATGGCTTCCTTTTTTTCAAGAGATGCAATCAACCTGGAATACACACCAATTTTCTTATCGTCATTATCGGATGTCAATCGAAGTGTTGGCCCAGCCACCATATCAGGTCCACCATAATTAGGACTACCCTTTTCAAAGGTGCTGTTGAAAAAAGCGTACAAAGAGTAATAATCTTTCTGGCTGATGGGATCATACTTATGGTCATGGCATTTTGCACAACCTACTGTCATGGCAAGCATCGCCGTACCCAATGTATTCGTGCGGTCTACAACGTACTCCACACGGTACTCTTCATCAATAATCCCGGCTTCTGAATTCTGTTTGTGCATGCGGTTGAATCCCGTTGCCAACACCTGTTCCTTGGTGGCATTGGGCAAGAGATCGCCAGCCATCTGCCAGGTGAGAAAATCATTAAAGGGGATGTTTCTGTTGTAGGCACTGATGACCCAGTCACGCCATGGACTAACCTCATGGTGTTTATCATCAAGATAACCATGGCTGTCTGCAAACCTTGCCACATCCAGCCAATAGGCCGCCATGCGCTCTCCATAATGATGGGAAGCCAGGTACTTGTCTACCAATTTTTCATAAGCTTTAGGATCAGTATCCTTCAGGAAGGCATCCACTTCCTTGACATCCGGAGCGATACCCCTGATATCAAAACTGAGCCTACGGATCAGGGTTTCCTTGTCCGCTTGTTGGGCAGGTTGCAACCCAGCATTCTCCATTGCATCAAGCGTAAAATGATCAATGTCATTCTTGACCCATGCGCTATTGTTCACTGAAGGAACTGCTGCCGATTTCAGGGGAACAAAGGCCCAATGTTTTTTGTACTCTGCACCCTGCTTGACCCATTTTACCAGCACGGCTTTTTCGTATGCGGAGAGCTGCAGGTGAGACTCCGGTGAAGGCATGACATAATCAGCATCTTCACTGAGGATGCGCTTTACCAATTCACTTTTGGAAAGGCTTCCCGGAACAATGGCCTTCAAACCAGACTCGGTCACTTTGCTATAGGCAAAAGAGGCAATGTCCAAGCGCAGATCAGCCTTCTGTTTTTTCATGTCCGGGCCATGGCAAGAGAAGCATTTGTCTGAGAGTATTTTCTTGACATGAACATTGTAATCAATCTCTTCAGGAAGGGATGCATAGGCTTCAGCAACTTCCTTGGGGAGTTCGGTATTGTCACACCCGAAAATCAACAGCGCAAGAAAAAAGATGAGGATTCCTCTCATGGGAATGCGTTTATTGTAGTAGTAAACGTAATTTACTTTATTATACCTAAATCAAAAAACGAATTTCATGCGCAGAAAATACCTCCGGTTTACCCTGCTGATGCTCGCCATTGGCATCGTTGAAACCCAGGCACAATCGATCCATGTGAGCCCGAAAGGAAGCGATAAAAACCCCGGAACCAAAGAAAAACCTGTTGCCAGTCTGACAGCTGCCAGAACCCTGGCCAGGAACTACAAAAAGACCAAAGGACTACCCAAGGGCGGACTCAACGTGATCATCCATGAAGGCATTTATGATCTTCAGCAAACCTTTCAGCTTGCTGAAGAAGATGCGGGAAAAAAAGATGCCCCCATCACCTGGGCTGCAGCAACAGGGGAAAAAGTGAACATCACCGGAGGAAAAACAATACAACCGGGAAAGTTCAGCAAGGTGACTGATAAGGCGATTATAAACAGGCTCGAAAAAAATGCCATGGGGAATGTTTGGCAGGCCAATCTGCGGGCTGAGGGAATCAACAACCTGGGCAACCACCGCCAGTATGGTCATGGTCTGCCTGTTGTGCCAGCGACACTGGAACTGTTCTACAATGGTGAGCCCATGACCCTTTCAAGATATCCCAACAAGGGTGCCAT
>JBJOOI010000329.1:0-3005 GCA_046051375.1 Bacteroidota bacterium
GGGCAGAAAGACCGGCTTCGAATCTACCGATGCTGAAGCAGAAGCACAACGTGCCAGGATGGATTCCATGCGTAACCTGAGAAGGGATTCCTTGGCAGCATTGGGTATCAGCTTTAAGGATAACAAACCTGAGTTGATTTATTCTGAAGAAACAAAAAAGGTTTCTGGAATTACCTGTAAAAAAGTTACCATCAAGTCTATCGGGCAAAATGGTCAGGTCTCTGAAAATGTGATCTGGTACAATCCTGATTTCAAAATTGCAGCCACTTCAACAGCAGCATCTGCCAATCCTGGCGGATTTGGTGGCGGAAGAGGCGGTGGAATGTCTATGATGGGTGGATCCATTCCTGGTCTGGACCTAATCAATGGCTTCCCCATGGAATATGAAATGGTGCGCGGAAACGGATTTAAAATGCACATGACTGTGTTGAAAGTTCAGCCTGATGCACAAATTGATGACAAGACATTTGAAGTGCCCAAAGGATTTGACATCAAACCGATGGGACAAAGTGGAGACATGATGAGAAGCATTTTCAGAAATGGCAGGGCAAGTGAGAATTAATCTTCATCTCATATCTTTCAAAAGGCCGGCTTATGCCGGCTTTTTGTTTAAATACCGCATCACATAAACCATCCCCCTGTTATAACTGTACATCCCTTCGGGTTGATTGTTCAGGCGAAGAAATTTTGTGTAAAACCAGGTCGTGAATTCATCGATAGGGCCCTGGTATTTTTTTACGAAAGCCCTGTAATTTTTCAGGTCTTTGATGGCAATCGGAGACAAGGCCTTGAAATTATTTCTTGCAGCAACCGAATCACTCCGGCTCAAGGCATTGTTGGCATAGATGAACATCTCCAGGTTGGCAGAATATATCAGACAACTGTCTGCAGACTGCATCGCAGCCAGATACCCCATAAAATTCGCCTCACTTTCCTTCGCATAGCCCAACTGGTGGGCCTTTTCATGTACAGCAATAAAGGGCAACATGAATGCAGGCATGTGAGCATTGATTTGTGCCTCTCCGGTGAAAGGATTGTAATATCCGCCGTAGCCCATGTAATTACCGATAACACCAAAAAGGGAAGCCTTGGGATGTTGGTTGATCACAGTTGAGCAATTGCCATGCGCTGAGATATCCAAGGGAGAAGCTTTTAGTTCAATAGCATACCGGTTGGTTTCATTCAACAGGTACTGCGTAAACTGATGCAATTCCTGCGGGGAAGGACGTTCATCGACAAAGCCAAACTGGTCAGGAATGCTTTTTCGGTAGTAATTGAAGCCCCAAAGCATGTGAAATAGTATCCAAACCCACGCAAACACTGTCAGAAACTTTAAGAAATGACCGAGAAGCTGACCATACCCTTTCCACCAGTTTTTAAATCCCTGTGCTCGAACAATTGATGCAAATCGCCAAATCCTATAAGCTGCCCAAACAATCACAACACAATAGAGCAAATCACCAACGCTAAACGGAATCCAGCCCAAACTGAACTGCAACAGCCCTGAAACATATGGATAAACCCCTTGGGCATACCACTGCTCTACACGCTGATCACTGATCATGAACCACTGCGCAAAAATGATCAACAGCACAGCGATAAACAAGGATTTATGGGATTTAAGTAGTTTCATAAAGAACAAAATTACAATTTTGATAATTCTCCAAAATTATCTACCTTCGCCCTCCCTTAAAAGTTCATATGTCAGTCCCCCGGGAGTTTGAGATTGCATTTGTAGGATTAAAGTCCGGAATAACGGAATTTGATTATGAATTAGGAGAAGAGTTCTTTGATGCCGAGCATCCGGTCGATTTCGAAAATTGCCAAGCAAACGTGAAACTCAGTCTGGACAAACATTCAGATTTCATGCAGCTCAAGTTCGAAGTAGGCGGAAAAGCAGCAGTACAGTGCATTCGTTGCGGAAATCCTTTAGAGGTTACCCTTTGGGATGATTTCAACATCATCGTGAAAATGGTGGACAATCCAACAGAAATGAATGAAACAAACGACGATCCGGATGTTTTCTTCATTGCCAAAAACGAAACCCACCTCGACGTCAAGGATTGGCTGTTTGAATTCGTTCAACTCAGCATCCCTACCCACCCCGAGTGCGGAGAAGATGAAAAAGGTGAAACGAAATGCAACAAGGATGTACTGAAGATGCTGGAAAACTTCAAAGACAACCAAGAACAGAACGAAAATCCAATCTGGAAAGGATTGGACAAGTTCAAAGACAATTGATCAACGCCGAAAGGCATAACAATAAAGACAACTAAAATAAAATAAGATGCCAAATCCCAAACGCCGTCACTCTCAACAAAGAAGCGCAAAGAGAAGGACACACTACAAGGCTGAAACCGTTACTTTGAGCAAAGACTCAACCACCGGTGAATTACACGTACGCCACCGTGCGCACGTAAGCGAAGGAAAATTGATGTACAAAGGAAAGGTTGTAGCGGAGAAGTCCCCTATTAACTAAGTCCTAAAGTATCAACACTATATATTCCAATCCCTACTACAACAAGCAGGGGTTGGAATTTTTTATTTTAACCATTTCTAATGACCTTTAGCAAATGAACATAGGTCTTGACATGATGGGAGGCGATTTCGCCCCAGTAGAAGCAGTTAAGGGAATCAAACTCTTGAGAGAAGCAAATCCAGGCACCGACGATGCACAACCAACGCTTACCCTGTTTGGTGACGAAGCGCAGATTGCTGCATTGCTTGCCGAACATGGTGTTGACTTGAACGGCATCAAGATTGTGCATACTACACAGGTGATCGATATGCACGAGCACCCCACCAAGGCTTTCCGTGAAAAACAGGACTCCTCTATCGCAGTGGGCTTCGGATACCTCGCAAAAGGACTAACTGATGCTTTCATCAGCGCAGGAAACACCGGCGCTATGATGGTGGGATCGCTGTTCAGCATCAAAGCCATTGAAGGGATTCAAAGACCTACGATTGGCGCTTATATGCCCCGTGAAAACGGACAGCTGGGCTGG
>JBJOOI010000330.1:0-2982 GCA_046051375.1 Bacteroidota bacterium
TGCCCTGGAGCCAGGGCTGCTGCGGGCGATGAACTTTCCAGTTCATAAAATTTTCCCATCTGCTTTCCTTCAATGGGTCCATCGTTGTAGGCATTGACCGCATCACCCGCAAATGGATATTGCTGCTGCTCCCACAGTGAATTTACATAGTCTGTTTTCCCTTCGGGCAAACTGAATTGGGCAATCGTCAAAACATTGTTTGCTGCATCATAGCTGGCTGCCATCGGTATGCCACGGGAAGGTGAAATACCAATTTTACTGCGCTGGTTACCATCCGCCTTGAACAAAATCAATCCATCCCCAACCTTCAATCTTTCTGCCGGTACTTTTCCGAAATAATCATCGGTAACAATTTTGCCCAAAGATGCCGTATCACCTTGTTTGTAGGGTATCGCAATGGTTGTTTTATCCCCTGCATTCAACATACTCAATATCCAGATGGAAAGCATGCCAGATGATTTGTTCCATTCCGCCATTCCCGTATTGGTAACCATGTTGTCTGACTGAAAACCCACCGCCTTTACTCCTGTTGGGAGCTTTCCCAACAATGATTGAATCGCCGAATCATCCAAGAGACTGATCTTGCGATTAACTTTCAGGTCAAAGCTGGTTCCTGAAAAATTTTCAAGATGCATTTGCTTTTCAAATTGCGCAGAAGTTTTGTTTGATGCAACCAAATCAAATGCTTCAGTATCCAATTCTTTTGGCACAAACCAATGCTCAAATTTGAAATCAACGCCTTTTTTAAAGTAGATGGAAAATTGACCGCCTTCTGGGCCGAGCCAAAATCTTTCCTCACCACCAAATGCACTGAAATGTTCAGTGAACTTTCCCGATGCAATCAGTTCGTGGTTCAGCCAGCCGAAACTGGCTCCAGCATTGCCTTCCGCCGTACTGGTCATGATACGACCCTGATAGGCCGGCAGTACAATCAACTGGGCATCGCCTTTTTCCAACAGCACAAGGTCCTTGTGGTGCTTGCGCAAGAATTCCAAATCATATCCAAATGTTCCCTTTTGCATTTCATTGTCTTTATTGGTTGTAATGTTGCACGCAATCAAAAAAAACAAAGGCAACAAGTATTTCAGTTTTTTCATGATCAAATTATTTTTTCCTGGTCCATACTTTTTCTTTCATTCCTTCAATGCGAAGCTGTTTATCTTTCAACTCAGGCAAGTTGCTGTAAGGCCTGTTCAAATAAAAATACGCGACAGATGAAACATCATCGCTCCTGTAAAAATTGGCACCAAAAGCTTCTTTGTCAAACATTGGATCGTTGATGCCTTTGATGTCTGGCCTGTCGAGCAGAAGTATTTGCTCAGGAGGATTACCCTGAAGGTTAAAAATATCCGCATTGCTTCCTTGCTTGAAAACCCATACTGGCTTGAGTTGTACGCCTCTTGCTATCATATCGCGGAGGTTCTTCACGCTGGTATTTCCTAATTGTTGAATGGTCACTTTGCAATCCTGCTGGAAATATACAGGGTCGGGAACATGATAACGGTAAAATGCATAGACATCATTTTTGTTGTCTGAAACCAATGAACCCTGGTACTGGTCCTGGTATTCACCCTGACCCCAACCTGTTCCTATATAATCTTCTGTTCCTGTTCCGGCCAGTGTTGGCAATTGTTTATCACCATCCAGATAGACTTTCACTTCACCTTCACCAAACCAGGTATTACGATAAGCGGAATCACCAATTACACCAATATTCGTTCCGAGAAATCTTCCCTTGCCTTTGACCTCCGGAAGAATAACATGGTCAACGCCCAATGTCGTTTTGGGATTGCGGTCCCAATAGGCATGAAAATACATTGCATCTTCAGGCACAGTTTCAACAGTGTAATTGATATCATACCAAACCAATGCATGAGCCGATGATTCATTGGTGATGACAATTTTCGCGCCTGTCCTGTAAGGCATCGGAATGGTAAAGTTGAATGAGCGACCCTCAGGGTTGGAGAACAATGCATTTTTATAGGGCACCGACAGGCCCAGTCCCAATCCAAAAAAATCACCAATAGGTGCTGACACTGCGGGCTTCTTGCTGCCGTCCCAGTACATATCAATCCTTACCATTCTTCGTTGTTCCTCAGTTCTGGGGATTGTGCCGCTGATCCACATGCGGCGGATGATGCCAGCACCTTTCACATCCATCATCACCAATTGTTCGCCAGCCTTGACCGTGAGAAAAGCGCTGCCTTTTGCACCCTGGTTTGCTTTGCCTGCTGATCCCTTTGTTCCGGCTGGATTCTCAGGGCTGATCCATCTTGTTGTGGTCGATGGTTTGGGTGCAGTAAACAGTTCCTGTGCCTGCGTCAGCATGACCAGGCATTGAAACAAAAAAAGAACGGATACTTTTTTCATGCAGTATTTTTTAGCAACAACCCGCGGGACCACAGCTCTTTGCCACAGGTGCTGAAGGTTCCCCATTGATGATCTCCTCTTCGGTCGCATCCCGAATCCCTGATATTTTAACCGTATAATACAAGGTTTGTCCGGCAAGGGGATGGTTCGCATCAACAATGATATGGTCATCATTTTTCTCTACAACAATGGCTTCTGTTCCGTCGAACAATTGAATGTATTCGCCTTCATTGATCGCAACAGGGTCTTCAAGGTCCTCATTGGAGACCTGGATGATGAGACTGACTTCCTTCGGGCCATAGGCCTCTTCAGGATAGATCACCACATCGATGACCTGGTCTTGTTGCAAACCCTCCAGGGCCCGCTCCAATCCAGGTAGAATATTCTCTGCCCCATGCAAATACTCTTCCGGTGTAAAGCCATCATTGCCTTGCAATACATTGCCTAACTCATCTTTCAACAGATAGTTGATGGATACCACTTTGTTATTTGTAATGATCATGTTCAGATTGTTATGTGTAGTGTTTGGTTGGTTGAAATATGAACGGGGTTTTTAAAACTGATGCTGCAGTTGTCTCCTTCTTGTTTGAAGGTCGAAGGAATGATTTTACC
>JBJOOI010000331.1:0-2980 GCA_046051375.1 Bacteroidota bacterium
CTGAATGGCTGAACTCCTGCACCCTAAATCATTTCGCATGAAGCAACTCCCCATTCTATTCAGCATTTTGTTTGGCCTACAGCTGCAAGCGCAGGAACCCGTTGATGCCCTTCGTTATTCATTGATGGGCCATGGCGGAACATCCAGGGCCAGGGCCATTGGTGGAGCAATGACTTCATTGGGTGGAGATATTTCTGCAGCTTTCATCAACCCTGCGGGGCTTGGCCTATACAAGAGCGGGGAATTCACCTTTACTCCCTCATTGGCATTTAACAATACCAGGATCAACTACCTCAATACTGAAACCAAGGCCAACAAGATTACTCCTGATTTCAGCAACATAGGAATGGTATTGCCCAGACCAGGATCATGGAACGGCAATTGGAGAAACTTCACCTATGGCATCGGGATGAATAAAACCGTAAACTTTGGCAACAGCACAAGGCTGAAAGGAACCAATACAGAAAGCTCCTATTCGGAAAAATACCTTGAAGAGTTGATCAACAACAATATCACTGACCCCAACCAGGCTGCATCAAAATTTCCTTATGGCTCCAGCCTTGCCTTCAATACCTATCTTATTGATACCCTTGCCGGGGCGGGCAATAGCATTAGGGGATATAGAAGCCTTGCCACTCCTCAAACCGGAGTGAACCAACAACAGGACATCACCACCAAGGGAAGCATCAACGATGTTTATTTCGCTGCAAGTGGCAATTACCTTGATAAACTATTTGTTGGCGGTAGCCTTACCTTCAGCAAGCTCAAATATGAGAGAACATCCATCTTCAGAGAGTCTGATGCCACCTCCAATACAAAAAACAATTTCAATTATTTTGAAACGGAAGACTATCTCATCAGCGAAGGGGTAGGCGTTGGTTTGAAATTAGGATTGATAGTAAAGCCTATTGAAAGACTCAGGATTGGATTGGCCTTCCACTCCCCTGTTTTGTACAATATGGACGACAAATACAGCAGCAAAATCACAACAGACATGGAAGGCTATCAGGGGAACGGAGTGCTCAAGCAGAGTTCTCTTGATTTCAACAACGATGAGCTGGGCCAGTTTCAATACAATTTCACCAACCCAATGCGGCTGATGGCAGGTATTTCCTATGTGTTGAATGAAGTCGCTGACGTCAACATGCAAAAAGGTTTCATCAGTGCAGACATTGAATACCTGGACTATACCAATGCCAAGTTCAGCGGCGCCAATACAAGCGACGACGGTTACCTGAACAGGGTGAATGATGCCATCAAGGAACAATTCAGGTCTGCCCTGAACATGCGTCTGGGTGGAGAACTCAAGTTCAAAACCATCATGACCAGGCTTGGCTTCAACTACATGGGCAATGCCTATGCGAATAGTTTGTTGAAAGCCAGACAGATGAACATCAGTGGAGGATTGGGATATCGTAACATGGGATTTTTCGTGGACCTCACCTATGTACAACAACTGATCAAGGATGCCAGCTTCCCTTACCGACTCGATAATGGTTTTTTTGAACCAGGCAATGTACGTGCAAGCAATGGCAATATTTTCCTGACAGTAGGATTCAAATTCTAAAGCCTGGTTCTGTATATCATATTCATGCATCATCTTGGTGAAGGCTCTCAGCTTATCCCTAATTTTCATTAAATTGCGTCATGGCCATTTTAAAATTTCGTGTCTATTTCGAAGAAGACGATACCATTTATCGCGACATTGTAATCAAGCACAACCAGTCTTTTTTTGAACTGCACCAGATGATATTGTCGGCCTATGAATTTGACAGTATTCACCAGGCAACCTTTTTCAGGAGCAATGATAGCTGGCAGCGGGGAAGAGAAATCAGCCTGGAAAAATACAATGATGTTGAATACAGGGTAGATCCATTGGACATGTTTGAAACAACCATCGGATCTGAGATTCGTGATACGGAACAAAAATTCATCTACCTCTATGACTTCAAAAAAAACTGGTCATTCAAAGTGCAATTGATCAGTGTTTCAAAAGAGGAAAGTTCAAAAACAACCTACCCTTCTGTCACAAGGAAAGAAGGAATCGGACCAAGTCAATATGGCATCAAAAGCATCCTTGGTGACCGCTTTGCAGATGTAGAAGAGAAATATGATCTTGCTTCACTTGGAGAAGGTTTTTCTGATGAAGGTGAAGATGCAAGTGACAATGATGATGCCGGAGAAGAACCAGAAGGCACTGAAGAGGATACATCATTTTAGCATGGCCGAAAAAGAATGCATCATCGTTGTTGGACCTACTGCAGCGGGAAAAACCGCTGAGGCCATCAAGATTGCAACAGCATTGAAAACTGAAATCATTTCTGCAGACTCAAGGCAATGTTACAAGGAAATGAAAATAGGTGTTGCAAGGCCCTCTGATGCAGAACTATCTGCAGTAAGGCATCATTTCATAGCCAACCACTCCATTCACGAAAACATTACAGCAGCCAGTTTTGAAAAGGAGGCCCTCGCCTGCCTTGATATAATTTTTCAAGACCATGATCAGGCTGTTGTATGCGGAGGTACTGGTCTTTATATCAAGGCCCTTGCTGAAGGACTGGATGATATTCCCGAAGTACCCACTGCCATACGCAATGAAGCCATCGCGCTCCACCAGACTAAAGGTCTGGAAGGCCTCAGGGATGCATTGCTCAGCCTTGATCCGGAATTTGCCAATCATGGAGACATCCATAATCCAAACCGCATGATGAGGGCGCTTGAAGTGGTGATGCATACAGGGTTTCCGATTGCCCGTTTTCAAAAAGGGATTGCACAAAAACATTTGGGAAAAGAAGATGCCAGCAGTTCTGTTGACAAAAGAAATTTCAAAATCCGCTATCAATATATTCAAAAGCCCAGGGAAGAACTCTATTCCAGCATCAACAATCGTGTTGACAAGATGATGTCAGAAGGATTGGAAGATGAGGCCCGTTCTTTGTTTGAATACAAAGATTTATCCGCCTTGCAAACGGTGGGATAC
>JBJOOI010000332.1:0-3161 GCA_046051375.1 Bacteroidota bacterium
ATGCGATGGCTGCTCTGGCATCCACAAATAACATACGGGATCTCCTTGCCAGGATATCTTCCACTGTCATCGCCATTTCATGGGTCACAGCCCAGACCAATTCTGCTTTGCAATAATTAAATGAGGGATGAATACGCTCACCCAGTGAAGGGTCATCTGAAATCATTTTTCGGATCTGAACAGCATCTGATCCGTAGACGGAAAATTCAGTTCCGTAGAGGATGTTTTCATCATAACCATGCAGGCGCAATTTCCTGGTTGCACATTTTATAATGGGAAGCTTGGCCACAAAGGCAGCATTGTTGACGGCATCTTTTGCCATTTTGCGGTAAGTCGTCCATTTTCCACCGGTAATGGTAACCAGGTTGCTGGAAGAAACCAAAATGGTATGGTCTCTTGATGCCAGTGCGGTGCTGCCTTTGTTCAGGGTTTTGACCAGCGGCCTCAATCCGGCAAAAACTGACTTGATATCTGCCCGGGTGATGTTGATGGCATTGTAAGCATTAAAGTGGTTGATGATAAAATCAATTTCAGTGTCAAGGGCGATGGGTTCATCACTGATCTCATGGAGCGGTGTATCGGTGGTACCAATCACCACTGCACCATGCCAGGGAAGTGCAAACAAGACCCTGCCATCTGCTGTTTTGGGTATCATCAATGCGATATCACCCGGGAAAAAATCTTTGCTGATTACCAGGTGTACGCCCTGTGATGGCATGACTGCTGCGGGTGAGTCAGGATCATCCATGTCAAGAATATTGTCAACAAAAACACCCGTTGCATTGATCACAACCTTGGTGCTGATCACATATTCTCTTCCCGCCAATTCATCCTGGGTTTTTACACCAACCAATTTCCCGTTTTCCTTGATCAGACCGGTTACATTGAAATAATTCAACAAGCTTGCACCCAAATCATCCGCAGTTCTGGCCAATGCAATGGCAAGCCTTGCGTCATCAAACTGGCCGTCGGCATAAGCCACCCCTCCCTTCAACCCTTTTTTATTGAGGGATGGCAAGGCCGCAAACAATTCTTTTTTTCCCAGGATCCTGGTATGACCGAGCCTGCGTTTCTGCGCCATCAATTGGTATATAAATAGACCAATGCCATAAAACCATTTGTCAAAGAATGAATAAACCGGGATGATGAATTCCTGAACACGGGTAAGGTGTGGTGCATTGGCAAGCAGAAAGGCCCTTTCGCGCAGGGCCTCCATCACCAATTTGATATTCCCCTGGGCCAGATACCTGACACCACCATGGACAAGCTTGGTACTCCGGCTGGACGTGCCTTTGGCAAAATCATTTTTTTCCAGGAGCAACACCTTGAACCCTCTCTGGGCTGCGTCAACTGCAATACCCAGCCCGGTTGCTCCACCGCCAATAACAACCATGTCCCAGGTTATGGCAGTTTCCAATTGCTTTATGGCATCCTGTCTTTTCAATTGATCAATTAAAGGTATTTCAATTGTTGGGTGCAGACCAGGCCAATACGGCCTTTACTGCTCTTTGCCAATTGTTGATATGGCTGTTCTTTTCAGCCTCATCCATGGCTGGGACAAATTGGCCTGAGACTTTCCACTGGGATGAAATTTCTTCTATACTGCTCCAAAAGCCCACTGCCAGTCCGGCGAGATATGCCGCACCGAGGGCTGTGGTTTCAATAACTTCAGGCCTCAATACTTTAACCGAAAGGATATCAGACTGAAATTGCATGAGCAGGTCATTGACGGTTGCTCCCCCATCCACCCGGAGTTCTGCAATGGGCAGCCCGGCATCAGATTCCATTGATTTCAGTACATCATAGGTCTGGTAAGCGATGCTTTCCAGCGTTGCCCTTGCGATATGTGCATCTGTGGTTCCTCGGGTAATCCCAAAAATGGTTCCCCGGGCATAAGGATTCCAATGCGGAGCACCAAGCCCGGAAAATGCAGGAACAACGACTACACCATCGGCACTGCAAACAGATGATGCCAAAAGCTGAACTTCGGATGAATGGCGGATTATTTTCAGCCCATCCCTCAACCACTGCACGGCAGCACCTGCAATGAACACGCTGCCCTCCAGCGCATAATGGGTGATGCCATTGATTTTCCAAGCCACTGTTGTCAGGAGATTATTGTTTGATTTGACGGCCTTGGTGCCGGTATTCATCAACATGAAACAGCCTGTACCATAAGTATTTTTCACCATCCCAATTCCTGTACACATCTGACCAAACAAGGCCGACTGCTGGTCGCCCGCCATACCTGCAACGGGCACTTCAGGCATGCCAATGGCTGATGCATATCCATACACTTCACTGTTGCTTTTCACTTCAGGAAGTACAGCCCTGGGGATGTTCAGCAAGGAAAGCAATTCATCATCCCAATCCAATTGCTGCAGATCAAACATCATGGTTCTTGACGCATTGCTCACATCGGTTGCATGCACTTTCCCCTCTGTCAATTTCCAAAGCAACCAGGTATCAACAGTACCAAAAGCAAGTTCTCCTTTTTCTGCCCTTTCCCTTGCACCATCCACATTGTCCAGAATCCATTTCAGTTTGGTACCGGAGAAATAGGCATCAACCACCAATCCAGTCTTTTCCTTGATCATTTCAGCCTTCCCTTCACTTCTCAACTGGTCACAGAATGCAGCGGTACGCCTGTCTTGCCAAACAATGGCATTGTAAACAGGCTGGCCCGTTTGGCGATCCCAAAGCAAGGTAGTTTCCCTTTGGTTGGTGATACCGATGCCTGCTACTGCATCCGATTTTAACCCCAGTTTGAGCATCGCCTCTTTGGCAACAGAAGCCTGACTGACCCATATTTCCATGGGGTCATGCTCCACCCACCCTGGCTGGGGAAAATGCTGGGTAAATTCTTTTTGGGCAACAGCAGCAATCGATCCATTGACATCAAAGAGGATGGCGCGGGAACTGGTGGTGCCTTGATCGAGGGAGAGGATGTATTGGGTCATGGGGGTTGGGGGTTAAGGTTTAAGGGTTTAAAGGTTTAGAGGGTTGGGATTTCTAAATTAACAGAAAAAATCTACATCGAATCAGTTTTAAACCAACGAAGGCCTAAACCATTTTCCTTAAATTGCACCCGATGGAAAATTTCGTTGTATCAGCAAGAAAATACAGGCCGCAACATTTCTCAACCGTAGTGGGACAATCCC
>JBJOOI010000333.1:0-2971 GCA_046051375.1 Bacteroidota bacterium
GCCTGCTTTGATCATAGAATGCAAATATCTTTAACTTATCGCTAATTCAAAACCATTAATTTTGCAGGGTGATGCACATCAAAGCCCCGTACTTCAGAAAGACTGTTTTTTTGCTCCTTTTTCAAGGATTGGTTGTTTCATTTACAGGAAGGGCACAAAGCTCTTTTGTTGAATACCAAAAGTCGTTTTCGCGGGTTTCAAAGGCATTTGCCAACCGCGAGGATACCCTGAAAAAGCAGTTCGCCGCCAAAAAATTGGCCTGGCCTGCCAACTATGTCTATATCCGATCATTTAAATACAACAGCGACTTGCAGGTTTGGGTGAAAAATAAACTCACCGACACATTTTCCCTTTTCAAGTCTTACCGTATCTGTGCATTGGCAGGTACCATGGGACCCAAGCGCATGGAAGGTGATTATCAGGTGCCTGAAGGCTTTTATTATATCAACGAATTCAATGCCAATAGCACATACCACCTTTCGCTGGGATTGAATTACCCCAATCCTTCAGATAAATTATTGGCTGATTCAATGAAGCCAGGTGGAGAGATTTACATCCATGGAAGCTGTGTGACAGTGGGCTGTATCCCGCTTACGGATCCATTGATTGAGGAGCTGTATATCCTTTCCACGCATGCAAAGGCTGCAGGACAGGATTTCATCCCTGTGCATATTTTTCCTGCCAAATACAGGGAGGCAAGAAGTGCCGAGTATCTGGAGAAAGTATTCACGGCAGATCCTTCCCTGAAAACCTTTGAAGCCAATCTCAGAAGGGTATATGATTTTTTTGAGGACAACAGGAGATTGCCAGTAGTGGCGGTTTCACCCAAAGGGGAGTATGTATTTTATTGATGGCCATGACAAATGAAAACTTCAGTTGGATGGTAATTCTTAGGCAAAATATCAACACAAGCAAATGATCAAGGTTAGTCAACTTAAAAAATCATACGGCAGCTTCGAAGCAGTGAAGGGAATCAGTTTTGATGTACAGGAGGGAGAAATCTTTGGATTGCTTGGCCCCAATGGAGCAGGAAAATCCACTACCCTTGAGATAATGGAGACACTCAGGCTCAAATCCTCAGGGGAAGTAAACATCGCCGGATTTGACCTTGACAAGCAACCTGATGAGATCAAAAAAATCATTGGTGTTCAACTCCAGACTTCCGGTTTTTATCCTGGATTGAAACTCTTGGAGCTGATTGATCTGTTTGGCGGATTGTACAACCGGAAAGTGGATCCGATGGAGCTGCTCTCCAAGGTTAACCTGGAAGAGAAGGCAAAATCCTTGTACAAGTCGCTGAGTGGTGGTCAAAAGCAACGGTTTTCCATCGCCACAACCCTGATCAATGACCCCAAGATCATCTTCCTGGATGAGCCTACCACAGGGCTGGATCCCCAGGCAAGAAGGAATCTTTGGGATCTGATCAAAAATATTCGCGCGCTGGGCACAACCGTGATCATTACCACCCATTATATGGATGAGGCCGAGTACCTCTGCGATAGGGTGGCCATCATGGATGCAGGGCAGATTATTTCCCTGGATCATCCTGATCGTTTGATCGATCAGCTGATTGCCAGCGGGTTTGAAAAAAAGAAGGAGTCCAAGGGCGCCAACCTTGAAGATGTTTTTATTCAGATGACTGGCAGGGTCTTGAGAGAAGATTAATTCAGTCAATCCAGATACGCTTAATTCACTATTTTTACCATTCATTTTACAACGCATGAAAAAACTATTTTTCCTTTCATTATCGCTCGGTTTGTTCTCCGTTTCTTTTGCTCAAACCAAAACAGCTCCCAAGGCCTCAACACCTCCAGTGAAGGCTGCAGCACCCAAAACAGCAGCTCCTGCCAAACCTGTTGCGAAAGTTGCACTTACAGCCAAGCCATCCATTGTGCTGAAAACTGCAGAAGATTCCATGAGCTATTCCATTGGTGTGCTCGATGGTAATTTTTTCAAATCCCAGGGCATCGAAAAAATAAATGCAGCTGTATTGGCATCAGGTTTCGCTGACGCCTTGAAAGGCAAGCCCATCTTCACTCCTGAGCAATGCGATATGATCGTTCGTACAGCGATGCAAAAAAATGTAAGAAAGAAAATACAGCCCGCCATAGATGCGGGTCTTAAGTTCCTTGCTGAAAATGCAAAGAAGCCTGGTGTGAAACAAACACCTACTGGTTTGCAGTATGAAGTAATTACCGAAGGCACTGGTCCAAAGCCTGCCGACACCAGTGTGGTGAAAGTTCATTATGAGGGTTTTCTGTTGAATGGCAATGGCCGTCCATTTGATAGTTCAAGAGAAAGGGGCGAGCCTACACAGTTCCCCTTGAATCAGGTGATCAGGGGCTGGACGGAAGGTGTTCAGTTGATGGGTGTTGGATCGAAGTACAAGTTCTATATTCCATATCAGTTGGCCTATGGTGAGCAGGGTTCCGGTGAAGCGATTCCTGGTGGTTCACTGCTGATTTTTGAGGTGGAGTTGATTGATATTGTAAAAGGGCAGAACTAATCCCTAATTAATTTTTTAAAAATAAGTTCAGCATGACAACAGATCCGCGTTATCCCATTGGCAAAGTGCAGTTTGTTGATTATTCTGAAAAAGAAAAAGAAGCAAGACTGGCAGATATCCTGTTTCTTCCAAGGATGCTTGAGTATGCTGTATTGAACCTGGACGAAGCACAGATCCAGACACCATACCGTGAAGGCGGTTGGACGGTGAATCAGTTGATTCACCATGTGGCAGATTCTCACATGAATGCCTTCATTCGATTCAAACTTGGATTGACAGAAGATGCACCCGTCATCAAACCTTATAATCAGGATCAATGGGTTGAAACGGCAGATGTCTTGAACAGCCCTGTGAACATATCAATCACCTTGCTTCATTCTTTGCACCATCGCTGGTATGAATTGCTGAAAACCATCAAGGATGAGGAATGGCAGCGGACAGTATTTCATCCCGAGCAGCAGCGAC